>NZ_WWVY01000002.1:424123-597577 GCF_009876955.1 Bittarella massiliensis (ex Durand et al. 2017)
CCGGGGGCCCCGCCCGTTATGCCTCTTTCGAGGCCAGGTATTGGTTGATGCTTGCCACCAGGGTATCGCAATCCATCCCGTGCACCATACAGGCTTCGGCCAGACTCTCGCCCTGCGAGGCGGGGCAGCCGACACAGTGCATGCCGGCCTCCATCAAAATGGGGGCGATCCCCTCCGCGTCGATGCGCAGCAATTCGCCAATCAAAATCTCCGGTGTAATGGTCATTTCGATACGCTCCTTTTGGTCATAAAGTTTACCGAATGACTCTATTATAGCCTGTTCTCCCCCCCAACACAACCCCTATGGGGGCCATTTTCTCTGGTGTTTCTGTCACAATTTCACTACCGTTTTCCGTGCATAAAGCCAATTTTGAGCCACTCTGCCGCCCCGCCCCAGGCCGCGGTCAAGCCCGCTGTGGCAGCGGCAGAGAGTCCGTCGCTTTAGCAACTCCCATTTATATTTTTCTCATTTTATATACAATGAGAAAAAAGAGGGTTGCAAGTGCACACTTTTGGGGTGGCCATCCGCCAAAGGAGAGTCGTCCATGAACGCCAGCCAGCGCCCCCTCAATGCAGAGCCCTTTCTGTGTACCATCTCTCATTGAGGGGGCGATGAAAACGTCCCGTCCCCTTCTGCCTCTGCCGGCAGGGGGCGCTGTGACACAGCGAATGGAAGCGGGCCCGCCCCGGTATCCCCCACAAGATGCTCTCCTCCCAACCCAAGGAGCTGGAGCACGACAGCCTCGTCATCCGCCGGGAGTACTCTCAAATCCCTCCCAAGGTGGAATACTCCCTCTTCCGCCGAGGCCACTCCCTTATCCCCATCCTGATCGTCCTCTCCGACCGGGGGGCCGACCATCTGCCCGAAAACTGGGGGCGTCTCCTAAGGACACTGCTCGGCGATAGGCTCGCCCTCCCTGTTGTAAAAAGTATTGACAGCAAGCTCGGCAAACCGGCCTTCTTCAAAATGGCCACAAAAAGCAAACAAACGCAACCCGTACAAAGTGCGCTTATTTGTTTGCTGCCCGCCCTCATGGGAGTGCCCTATGCCAACCAGGCGCATTCAACCAGCCTCATAGACTTTTTACAGGCTTCAACTCTTACATCCAAGGCATGATCGGAGGCAGGATACAAAACGGATGTCCCGCAGGGTCGATCATCACCCGCCAACGGTCATCATATTGGTGCTCCGATATGCTTGCGCCGCACGACAAGGCATATTTCACCCCTTCTTCCACATCCTGAACGTGAAAATCCAAATGCGCCATCTGCTGCTGCTTGTCCAGTGTCGCGGGCCACACGGGTGGCACATAGTCATCCACCTGTTGAATGGTGAGCCAGGTTGGCGTTCCCGTTTGTTCCAAATTTACCAAGACTGTATACTCTTCCCCCTTGAACCGCGTCCAGCCAAGCAATTTTTCATAAAATGCAGACAATTCGTCCGCGCGATCAGAATCCAAAACCACATTCCATCCCACAAGATCAAGCGCCATTATACGATCCCCTCCCATTTCCCAATCTGACAGGTACGCCTCGTTTGCCAAAAGTGTACTGTTTTTATGATACCTGACAAAAGTGTTTTTCTCAAGGCAATGTGGTGAAATCAGCAGAGCTTTTAGCAGATACATGTATCCGCAACCGGGACGATTCGGCCCAACGCCTGACACCTCGTCTTTCCTCTCTTCCCAGTGGCAGGACCCGGCCTTTTTGAGGGGAGGCCTTGCCCGTGAAAAATACAAAGCACCGTGCCCGCCATCTTCGCACTGGCGACCACCGCCCTCTTTCCAGCTCTCTTTGTCATTCCCGAAACCCGGGCCCCTCTGGCCCGCGTCTGGCCCTATCTGCCGGTCACGACCGCTACCCTCTGTGGAAATATCTTCTCCCTCTCCCGTTGGCCCCTCTGCCCCTCCCCCCTGCAAGGTGAATTGGCAGGGGGGAGGGCTGTCTCAACATTCCTCCCGATCACATCGGCGTTTCCAAAGCCACCGGCAAAGAGCTGGGCAACAGCGAAAAAAGCGACGCCATCTCCCCCGCGCCATACCTTCTCCAGCCAAACGCCAAACAGCCCCCGGCCGCCATCTGTGCGGTCGGGGGCTGTCCTCCCTTTTACAGCCGGTGCATAAACCGGCTCAAAAATTCTCTGGTCTTGGGGTTTCGGGGGTTGCCGAAAATCACCTCCGGGGTGTCGTCCTCAGCGATGAACCCATCGAGCATGAAGACCGTTCGGTCGGACACTTCGCGGGCAAACTCCATCTCGTGGGTGACCACCACCATGGTCATCCCCTCGTGGGCCAGCTGTTTCATCACCCCCAGCACCTCGCCCACCATCTCCGGGTCCAGAGCCGAGGTGGGCTCGTCGAAGAGGAGGACGTCCGGCTTCATGGCCAGGGCCCGGGCGATGGCCACCCGCTGCAACTGCCCGCCCGAGAGCTGGGCCGGCTTTGCGTCGATGTAGGGCACCATCCCCACCTTGTAGAGGTAGCGCAGGGCCAGCTCGCGGGACTCCTGCTTTCCCTTTTTCAGCACATACCGGGGCCCGGCCATGCAGTTTTCCAACACTGTCTGGTTGGCAAAGAGGTTGAAGGACTGAAAGACCATCCCCACCTTGGCCCGGTAGCGGTTCCAGTCAAAGCCATCCCCGCCGGCCAGTTCGCCGTGGTAGTAGATTTCGCCCCCGCTGGGGCTTTCCAGCCGATTGATGCACCGCAGCAGGGTCGACTTGCCCGAGCCCGAGGCCCCGATGACGCAGACCACCTCGCCCTGGTGCACCGTGAAGTCGATGTCCCGCAGCACCATGTGGGTGCCAAAGTTTTTTTGCAGGTGCCGCACCTTGAGGATCGGTTCCCGCTGCCACAGTTCCCGCAGGGCCGGGGACATCTCATCCCCGCCCGGGGCCACACTTCGGCGCTCCTGTACCGTCTGCCCGCTCATCTCACTGCCTCCTTTTGCATCTCCGCCTTCTCCCGGTCGCTCTCCGCCGCGATCGCCTTGAGTTCGGGGATGGAGGCGGGGTCTGCCAACTTGTAGTCCCGGGGGCCGTTCATCCGCCGCTCCACCAGGTGGAGCAGGGCGTTTGCCAGGGTGGTGAGCACCAGGTAGATGCAGCTGACCACAAAGAACACCTCAAAGTATCTGAAGTAGACGCCCGCCGCTGACCGGGCCGAGTAGAACAGCTCGTTCACGGTGATGACGCTGAGCACCGAGGTGTCTTTGATGTTGCTGACTAGGTAGTTGCCGATTTGGGGGGTAATGTTGCGAAACGCCTGGGGCACCACCACCGAGAGCATGGTCCTGCCGTGGGACATGCCGATGGCCTTGGCCCCTTCGATCTGACCCGGGTCAATGGACTGGATGCCGCCCCGCACCGTCTCGCACATGTAGGCGCCGGTGTTGATGGAGACCACCAGCAGACCCGCCATCAGGGGCTGAAAGTGCACCCCGAAGATGGCGGCTGCACCGTAGAAGATCACCATCGCCTGCACCATCATGGGGGTGCCGCGGAAAACCCAGACGTAGAAGCGGATGATGGCCCAGACGATGTTCATTCCCACCCGCTTGAAGAGATTGTCCTCCTTGGTGAGGGGAACGGTGCGCACCGTCCCCGCCAAAAAGCCGATGATACAGCCCAGCAGGGTGCCCAGCACCGCCAGGTAGACCGAGGTGCCGGCCCCCTTTAAAAAGGCGACGCCGTACTTCTCGGTGATAAAAGCCACCCATCCGAAAAATGTGGTGGGCAAATTCATGGTTTCTCTCCCCTTTTTCTTTGATCGCTCATCCCGTTACAAGGGGGCGCGCCTGCCCCACGCGAAAGGCCGCTACTGGTTGACCGGCTGCACCTCGATGGCGTGGCGGAGCATCTCCTCCTTCTCCTCCTCGGTGATCTGGCCCAGGGCGGCGTTGAGCTTTTCCTTCACATCACTGCGTTTTTTGCTGACGGCGATCCCCAGGTCGGTGTCCTCGTCGGAGAGCTGGAACCCGCTCCCTTCGGCCAGTTTGACCATGGCCAGGTCGGGGTTGGCCGCCACGGCCGACAGGGCAGTGGGCTCATCCATCAAGAGCATATCCACTATGCCCGACTGCAGCGAGACAATCATGGCCGGCACGTTGTCCATGGCGGGCATCTTGTCGACATTCGGGATCTGGTCGATGATGTCGTACCATAGGGTGTTGAGCATCGAGGTGCAGCTGGCGCCCGACAGGTCTTGCAGTTTGGTCTTGCCGGCGTACTTGCTGTCCTTTTTCACCAGGGCCACGATCTGGCTGCGGTAGTAGCAGTCGGTAAAGTCCATCGAGGCCTTGCGCTCGTCGGTGATGCTGATGGCCGAGATGGCGCAGTCGATGGTGCCCGTCTGCACCCCCAGCAGCAGCCCCTCCCAGTCGATCTTGTAGGCCTCCATCCGATAGCCGGCCTTGTCGCAAAGCTGCTTCATCAGCTCCACCTCAAAGCCATAGGTGTACTCATTGCTGCCGGTGATGGGCACCGCCCCGTTGGAATCGTCCAGTTGGGTCCAGGTAATAGGCGCGGTCATGCACTCGAAGCCGACCTTTAAAACCGGACGGTCATCGCCGTTTGCCGCAGACTTGTCCCCGCAGCCGGTCAGGGGCAGACAGAGAGCCGCCGCCAACGCCATAGCGATGATTCGTTTCCCTTTCACGATAAAAACCTACCTTTCCATCTTGCCTTTCGGCAATGCCACTTTCCAATAAGGCCGGGGGCGGGTCAATTATCCGCCCCCTCACCTTTGCCTGTATTATAGTGACTTGCCCCCTTCTTTTCAATGCACTGGGGAGAGGTTTTATGCTATCTTAACGATTCCACTACCATTATTTACATTGTATTCAGTCATTGGTTACAAAATATGCGATTTCTCCGCTGTCTTTTCGTCTTCTCCCGCTTGAAAGGGGAAATTTTTTCACATCTTTTGCCCGCCATCCGACCAATCTCTTCCCTCAACAGCCGGGCAAAAGCCAGCCACTTTGCAGCCACCTGGGCAAGGGATGGAGAAAGAGCTTTTCACCTCTCCAGCAGCCCCCTCTCTTCGATAAAAAGACAGCATCTGTCCGGCGGTCGACAGTTCCTCTACCGGCGCCTCTTTCAGCGAACGACACCCCTCATTTTCTCGCCGCCCGACGCATCGACACCAGGCACCAGGCACCGCGCCAAAGATGCCACTGTTTTTGTTGAGAGGGCCACCCGGCATTTTCGCCTCTGGCCTCCCCCCTCAAAAACGCCACAACTCTTTGACACAGCACCGCACTCCTCTGTTTTTTCCTCCCCTGCCGCCATCCTTTGCAGCCCAACACCCTGTCCACCCTCACCTCTCTGGTGGCAGTCAGCTCTTTTCCTTGCCGGGCCTGCATCCCATACACCGCTTAGATGAAAGATAGAAGCATCCCTTTTCATCTCCCCGACGCGCCCCACCTCTTGCGGTTGGGGCGCAGAAGCTGTGCCACGATAGCCCCTCTCTTGCACCTGCTTGGCCGACTGGGACCCCTGCCCTTCTGCCGTCAGGCATTTCAGCGGCCATCCCTCTGCCCAAACTGCCGCAGCCCCTTCTCTTTGCCCCGTCGCCTGCTCCCTTCTCTGGCCCTCCTTTTTCCCGTGCAGCCAAACGCCCGCCAGAGGTTCCCACTTATATCTCTTCGGCAGCAGTTAGCCCCCTTCTTGGCGGCACAGTGTTTGGCCCTTCCAGTCAAAAGACAAGGCACCTTTCCTCACATCTTTCAGCGCACACCCTCCTCTCCATGGCAGGGCCGACAGAGGGCTGGCAGCCAAAGGCCGCTCTGTGGCCGCCTTTCTCCTGTATCTACTGCGCCGACCAGAGTACTCCCTTTTTTGCCGCCGGACGCTTTAACGGCAGCTCTTCTCCTCAAACCGCTGCAGCTCTTTGGTACACCGTCTCTCCCCCTTTCCCCTCCCCCGGCCGATGTCCTGCCAAGCGTTTGCACCGCCGTCCTTTCCACCTTCCCCCTCTTTTCAACATCTCCCCATCCCTGGCAGCTCCCTCTTCCCGTTCCCACACGCAAAAAAAGCCCTTCGCTCGAACGAGCGAAGGGCTTTTGATTGACGAAAAGAAACGGTAGCTTACTGCTCCTCTTTCATCTTGGCGAAGCAGTCGCTGCAGTAGACAGGACGATCCTCGCGGGGCTGGAAGGGAACCTGGCAGGGAGCGCCACAAGAAGCGCAGACGGCGTCGTGCATCTCTCTGGGGCCTCTGAGGTTTCTCTTTCTGTTGTCACGGCACTCTTTGCAGCGCTGGGGCTCGTTCTCAAAGCCCTTCTCCGCGTAAAACTCCTGCTCACCAGCGGTGAACACGAACTCCTGGCCGCACTCTTTGCACACTAAAGTCTTGTCTTCGAACATTTGATTGTACCTCACTTTGGAAAGATAAATTTGGCCCGCACCGGAATTGAACCGTCTTTTAGAAAAACCTAAACGCTCCCCTGAGCTATTGGGCATATTTTAATTTTTTTCTCACTCGTTGCAGGGCGTTATCGACAGATTTCTCCGGCTTGTGCAAGAGGCGCGAAATGTCCTTGTAACTGTACCCGTCCAGGTGTAGAGACAATACCTGTTTCTCAAACGAAGACAAAACACTCTCCGCCTGCTTCATCAGGCGGGACACTTGTTCTCGCTGTGCAACTATCTGCTGAGGGTCGCTGGCCCCGTCGGCTCCGTCTTCTCCGTCCAAGTAGGGCAGCTTTTCCTCGCCGCTGCCCCGCTTGCGCGCCCGGCTGCGCCGGTGGCTGGCGATCATGGCGTTGCGAAGGCAAACCGTCGCGTAGGAGGAGAAGGGGATCCCCCTCTCCGCGTCAAAACTGCTCACCGCGGCGGGCAGGGCCATCAGCCCTTCCTGCGCCATGTCCTCGCAGTCGGCGGAAAAGAGTTTGTGCGCCATCGCCTCGGCGATGGGGAGGTAGGCAGAAACCAACTGATTGAGGGCTTTCGCGTCGCCCCCCTGCGCCCGGCGCAGAAGCTCGGTCTGTGCGTCATCCGGTTTCCAATCGCCCATAAGACCCTACCTTTAGCGTTCTCTCAACATCCCCATCCTAACCCATAAACCACTTCCTGTCAAGGAATTTTTTCACTCTCGCCAAAAGCGCCAGATTTTTCAGACAAAAGTTGCGCAAACCCTCCAAAAGTCGCATGGCGGAGCAGAAATCCACCTTTCTGCCCAGTGCGAAAAATCATTCCGCCGCCAGCTCAGACTCGTCCCGGGTGACGTTTCGCATCCAGCAGCCGCTGCGGATGCGGAAAAAGGAGACCACCGTCTTGATGGGGGAGTCGATGCGCAGCAGCACATAGACCACCGGCGCCGCCACCTTGGCCACCAGGCCGAAGTAGGCCCCCAGAGGGGTGGCCACCGCCCAGATGAAGAAGACGTCGATAAAGAAGGTGAACTTGGTGTCGCCGCCGCCCCGCAAAACCCCCATGGTGGAGATGACCTCCACCGAGATGAGAAAGGTCATGACCGCAGCCGCGATCATCATCTCGCTGGCCATGGCGGTGGTCTCGGGGGCGATGTTGTACAGCCCGATGACCGGCTTTCGGATGGCCAGCACGATCAAAGCGCCCACCGTCCCTACCCCCAGGGAGAGCAGCTGCATGGTGGTGGCCATCTTCCGCACATACCCGGCGGGTTTCGAGCTGACAGCCTTGCCGATTTGGATGGCGGTGGCGTTGGAGAGGCCGAAGAGGAAGATGAAGGCCAGCTGGGTCACCACGTTGACGATGCTGTTGGCCGCCACCACCGATGCCCCCATCCGTCCCAAAATGGCGGCGTGCACCGAGGTGGAGAGCCCCCAGGCGATCTCGTTGAAGGCCACCGGCAGGCTGGTCTTGACGTAGTCGCCCAGCAGCAGCCGGTCCATCTTGTGAAAGAGGTGGCGCAGCCGAAAGCCGGTGCGCTTTTCAAAGCGCTCCATGTAGACGATCGACATCACCAACTCGCTGATGCGGGCGCAGAGGGTGCCCACCGCGGCGCCCGCGACCCCCAGGGCCGGCGCGCCAAAGGCGCCGAAGATGAAGATGTAGTTGATGATCACGTTGATGACAAAGGAGACCGAGTAGATCACCACCGAAATCTTGACCTGCTCCACCCCCCGCAGGGAGGTGATATAGCAGTTGGAGACCCCGTAGAAGAAGTAGGAGAAGGCGATGATCTTCAGGTAGCGCACCCCTTCGGCCACCACCTCGGGGTCGGCGGTGAAGAGGCGCAAGATGGCCTCGGGGAAACAGAGCACCAGGGCGGTGACGAGCAGGGAGAGCACCACCACGAACTTCAGCCCAATGGCCATGATCCGGCTGATGGCCGCTGTGTCCCCCTTGCCCCAGTACTGGCTGATCATCACCGAACCGCCGGCGGCAAAGCCGAAGGAGAACATACTGAAGACGAAAAAGGGCTGGTTGGCCAGGGAGGCCGCCGACAACTGCACCTCGCCCAACTGGCCCAGCATCACGGTGTCCATCATATTGACCCCAAAGCTGATGAGGTTTTGCAGGGCAATGGGGATGGCCACCGTCAACAGGGCCCGGTAAAAGGACTTTTCGGTCAAAATCTTGTCGCGCACGTTCTCAATTCCCTCTCTGTTTGATTTCGCCCCCAGCACTCCCTCTTTCTTGGCGAGAGGGAGTGCTGGACAAAGGCACAAAAAACAGCCGCCTGTGGGGTCCGCCGGGCCGAAAAGCGACTGGTGGGAGGGGGCCGCCCTCCCTATGACAGCAGCAGTATACCACATTCCCAGCCCCGCGCCAACACCTTTTGTCCAAAAAGCGACTTCTTTTTTGACCGTCTTTTTCCGTCCTTCCTTGTCTTTATCATACCGCCTCCCCACCGTCTTTTTCGTCCATCCTCCCCGCATCTTCCCGAAAGGGATGCACTTCCTCCCCCCGGCGGCCAGCCCAATATCTCGGCAAAATGGACACTTGACGGCAGGGGCCTTGGTCGGCCTTTTGCGCAACCGCTCTCCCCTACCCTGCCGTCAGGGGCAGCGCATCCCCGTGACGAAAAGGGGGAATTGTGGAAGCAGTTGGGTGCTTTACCCCTATCTCCGCTCCATCGAGGCTGCCTGTTTAAGGGGGCACCGCCCCTCGCACCTGACGGTGGCAAGCGGGGCGCTGTCGAAGAGTGTCGCCCCGCCCAAAAGCCCGCCACCGCAAAAGAGCCGGCGCCGCTGGTTTGCGGCGTCGGCTCTCTAAAGGGAGTTTTTCTCCCCCTTGTTTATAGCGGTGTTTGCTCCTCTCTCGGGGCACTCCTAGGCGTTGGTGGCCACAAAATTAACCGTCTTGTCCAAAAAGAGGTTGGGCTTGTACTGCAGCTCCAGCTCCTTCCAGTCCGCCGGCAGCTCGTAGCCGATGATGCCGGTGAGCTTTTTCCCCTTGGCAATGGTGCCGCTGAGGTCCTTGCCCTGTTCGTAGGAGGCGCTGATGCTGAGGCTGATGGCCTCGTCGTCGGCGTAAGCGTCAAAAGAGGCGGCGCTGATGAGCAGCTCCTTGTCCGATCCATTCTCCACAGTGAACTCGCAGACAATAAAGGTATTTCCCTTGTCGGGCTTCAGGTACTGTGTGCCCTCGTTCTCCTCCACCTTGTTGAGGGTGATCTTCACGCCGTCGCCCTCGTAGGTCTCGCCCACGCCAAAGGAGGTCTTTTCCTCCACCTGCGAAGAAGAGCTCTCGCCCGACCCGCTCCCCCCATCGGTGCTGGAGCCGCAGCCGGCGCAGAGCACCAGGGCCGCCGCGCAGAGCAGAGACAATAAAATGCGTTTTTTCATCTTTCCAAAACTCCTCTCACTGGCAAAATGGCCCGGCTGTACT
Source organism: Bittarella massiliensis (ex Durand et al. 2017) (assembly GCF_009876955.1). NCBI lineage: Bacteria > Bacillati > Bacillota > Clostridia > Eubacteriales > Oscillospiraceae > Bittarella (ex Durand et al. 2017) > Bittarella massiliensis (ex Durand et al. 2017). Next base: position 433,938 of record NZ_WWVY01000002.1, read on the forward strand.
TGCCGGGCGACCCTCCGTTCCAGACCTCGGATGATCGCCCTCATTGTACGAAAAAACCGGGGTAAAGTCCTATGCTCCCAGCATAGGACTTTACCCCGGGACCCAATTCCTCCACCGGCCATCAGGGCACCCGGTAAAGGGTGTATCCGACCTGTACCAAAATAATCAAAATCACCAGCCAGACGGCTAAGTAGCACAGTCCCGCCAGCCAGCGCTGTCCCCGCCTGTCCAGTGCGCGAAAGGGCGGTCGGGTGCGGACCCTCCCCAAGTCCAACCAGTAAGCAGCGTGGGGGAGAAATATCCACAGGTAAATCAGGCAGCTCACCGCCGTTCCCGTGCTCTCAAAGGGACGGCTGGTCAGGGCAGTCCAGAGGACAAAGGCGGCGAAGGCCAAAAATGCCACCAGCCGCCAGGCGTTTTCCCTGCCAAATACGCTCTGCCACCGGCGGGGCGGTCCCCCGCTCTCTTCGGCAGAGGAGGGGGCGGGGAAAGGCTGTGCCGGCAGCGCCGCCGCGGCGTTTCCCCGGCTGTGCGGCTGGGGGGCGGCGGCGGAAAGGGCGGGCCCCGCGGGGAAAGCAGCCCCCTCTTCGGCGGGCAGCCCTGCCAGCGCCTGCTGCACCGCCCCCCGCAGTTGGGCGGCCGACTGGTACCGCTGGGCCGGGTCGATGCGCAGGCAGCAGTCGATCACCTCTGCCAAAGGGCCCTTCCAGCGCCGCTCCTCCGGCAGTTTGCCGCAGAGCAGCCAGTTGGCCAGCGCCCCCAGAGCATAGAGGTCGGTGCGGGCGTCGGTCTGGGCGTAGCCGTACTGCTCGGGGGCGGCATAGCCCTTGGTCCCCAGGTAGACCGTGTCGTTTTTCTGCCGGGGGTCGTACTGGCGGGCCGCCTCGAAATCGATGAGGAAGAGCTGTCCGTCCGGCCGCACCAGCACATTTTGCGGCTTGATGTCCCGGTGTACCAGCCCCGCCCGGTGCAAGGGCTCCAAAATATCGCAGAGGGCACAGAGCCACCGCCCCACCTGCGCCACCCCCAGCCGTCGCCGTCCCTCGGCGCAGCGGGCCATCGTCTCCCCGGGCACGTACTCCTCCAGCACCACCGTCTCGCCCGCGCACTGGTAGAGGTCATAGACCATGGGGGTGCCGGCAAACTGCCGGTCCCGCAGCTGGGGATAGACGGTGTCCGCCCGGTGAATGGTCTTTTTCACCGCCACCAGACCGGTATTTTTGTCCCGCACCAGCTCCACTCTCGCCCGCTCATTTTCAGAAAAGGTGTCCAGCACCTGATACCGGTCTGCCAGGTAGTCGGTCAACTCTGTCATCGCTGTCTCATTCCTCGGCTCTGTAAATTCTCCCGCTGTGGGACCCTGGCGGGGCGGCGCGCACTTCTCTCTCGGATGCGGCGCGGCGGCCTTTTGGGGCACCGCTGTCCGGCCCCCGGCAAAGGAGGGCGGTCGCCCGCCCTCTTTTCACCCACAGCTATTTTTATTCTACCACAACCCAAACGAAAAGACACTTAGCTGCCAGCATATTGCGGCGGGGGCCGGGCTTCTATATAATGAAAGGTACTTCTTTCGCCCAGGCAGACTGGGCAGTTTCACAGAAAGGGCTGATCCTGTGTCCCAAAAAACCACCGGAGAGCTGCGCAACGAGCTGCAAGAGGCGCCGTCTCTGGACGCCTATATCCGCGAGAACGAGGGCGAATTCCTGCACAAGGAATTCTCGCAGTACCTCGTCGAATGCCTGGCAAAGCGGGGCCTGCGCAAGTCTGAGGTCATCCGCCGCAGCGGTTTGAGCGAGGTCTACGCCTATCAGATCCTGGCCGGCAAAAAGCGGGCCGAGCGGGACAAGCTCATCTGTCTGTGCTTGGGCGGCGGCCTCTGTGCCGACGAGTGCGACCGCGTCCTCCGCCTGGCCGGGCGGGGCAAACTCTACCCCCGCGACCGGCGCGACGCCATCTTGCTCTACTGCCTGGACAAGGGGCTCGGGGTGGCCGAAGCCGACGACCTGCTCTACGAGGCGGGGGAGCCCACCCTTCTCAGCTAGCCCCCTCCCGCAGTGCGCCGGGCCGGCCACAAGGCCACACTCCGCGCCGACCGTCCCGCCAAACCACTATTCTAAAAAGGAGTGATCTGCCGTGCGACCCATCCGCCGGGAAGAGCCCTTTCCCCAGCTGCGAAAGGCCCTCACCGCCGACTGCCGGTGCTGCCGCGGCCTCTGCTGTGCCGCCCTCTACCGCGCCCGCACCGAGGGGTTTCCCGCCGACCTGCCCCCGGGCCGCCCCTGCCCCCACCTGGACGGGGAGTACCGCTGCGCCATCCACGGCCAGCTCACCGCCCGCGGCCTGCATGGCTGCACCGCCTACGACTGTTTGGGGGCCGGACAGCGGGCTGCCACCTCCCCTGCCGACTGGCGCCGCGACCCGGAAGAAAAGGAGCGGCTCTTTGCCCGCTTCCTCTCCCTGACCGCCCTCCACCAGATGCTCTGGTACCTGGCCGAAGCCGCCGCCCTCCTCCCCGCCCGCTCCCTCTGGGAGGGGGCCCAGCAGCTCATCGGCGAGTGCTGGTCCCTGGGCGAGGGGGACGTCCCCCTCGACGCCGCCCTGGTGGAGCGGCAGCGCACGCGGGTCAACCAGTTGCTCCGCCCCGCCCACGAGCTGACCCTGGCCGCCGTCGGTGGCCGGCCCTCCCCCCGTCGGAGCGCCGACTGTTCGGGCCGGCAATTTCGGGGAGCGCCCCTGCGCGGGCGCGATTTCTCCATGTCCCTCCTCCTGGGGGCCGATCTCTCCGGCTGTGACCTCTGGGGCAGCAGCTTCCTGGGCGCAGACCTGCGGGGGGCCGATCTCCGCGGGGCCGACCTGCGGGGGAGCATCTTCCTCACCCCCATCCAGTTGGGGGCCGCTCGGGGGGACGGGCAAACCCGCCTTCCCCCCTTCCTCTCCCGCCCCGCCTCCTGGGACCCCTCCCCACAGCACGACGGGCCCCGGTGACCCCTTGGGGCGGCCACGCCCCTTCCCTTTTTTCCGCCTTTTTGCACATCTTTTTCCCACCCACCGGCTTTGTGTGATATAATAGGGGAATAAATGAACACATGCCAGACGGGTGCGGGGGTGGAATAAGCGATGACAGAAAAGACAAACGCGGGCAACGGTCGGGGCCGCCCCAAGGGGTTCACCCTGGTGGAGGTCATTGTGGTCCTGGTCATTCTGGCGGTCCTCGCCGCCCTCCTCATCCCCTCCATGGTGGGCTGGATCGACAAGGCCCACAAGCGCGCCTGCGAGGTGAGCAAGGCCGGCCTGGCCCGCGACCTGCAGGCGGAGGAGATCTATCAGACTGGGGGCGGGGGCAAACTCACCACCTCCCAACTGCAGGAGTTGGCCCAAACGTCCGAATTTTACTGCAAGCAGGGCGGAGTCTACCACGTGCTGCGCGACGGCGCAGGGGAGATACAGGTCGTCTGTCCCCTGCACGACAGCGCCTACACCTTTGACATGAGCGAGGTCATCCGCAATCTCATGGCAAACCCCGGCAGCGAGGAGCTCAAGGCCCTGTTCCAGTCCTTTACCGGTGCGGGCAAGTACATCGACTCCACCAGCAAGCAGGGCACCAACCGGGAAAAGCTGGAGGGCGCCCTCAAAGAGGCGGGCTTTGACCTGCAGGCCCAGGGGGTGCAGAGCTGGTCCTTCCAGGGGGTGGGAAGCGGCCAATTCCTGCTCTACTGGACCACCGAAAGTCTGGCGGACTACCCGGTGGGCAGCCAGGTCAAGGTGATGCGCTACAACTCCCGCCGGGGCACCTACACCGCCGGCTATGTCACCGTGCAGGAGACCCAGTTGGAGGGGAAGGGCGAATACTACCCCGTGCTGGGCCGGGGCGACGCCTCCTGGAGCGAATTCACCGACATCCCCCAGAGCGACGCGGACAAACAGCAATTCGACGCCATCTACCAGGTATTCGGCCAGATGCCGGCCGGCGCCAACTGACTCGCCTGTACCCAAAGGGGGGCGGGAGCAATCAACTGCTCCCGCCCCCCCTTTTTCTTCTTTGTCCCGACGGCGGCGCTATTTTTAGCCGCCGAGCTGGGCCAGATACTCCTCCACAAATTTGGAGGCCACCGCCCCGTCCGCCGCCGCGGTCACGATCTGCCGCAGGGGCTTTTGGCGCACATCCCCCACCGCAAAGACCCCCGGCAGGCTGGTGCGGGTGGTCTCGTCGGCCACCAGGTAGCCCTGCTCGTCCATCTCCAGCTGGCCGCGGAAAAGGGCGGTGTCGGGCACCCGGCCGATGGCGACAAAGACCCCATCACAGGCCACCTCGCGGGTGGCGCCGCTGCCCACCTCCTGCAGCCGGACCCCGCTCACCCGCTGGCCGTGAAGGACCTCCGCGCCCGTTTGGTTCCAGAGGAATTCCACCGGGCTGCCCTCCAGCGCCTTTTGATAGACAGCCGACGCCCGCAGCGCATCCCTCCGGTGCACCAGATAGACCTTTTTGCAGATTTTCGAGAGGTAGAGGGCGTCCTCCGCAGCGCTGTTCCCCCCGCCGGCGCCCACCACCGTCTTGTCCCTGTAAAGCATCCCGTCACAGGTGGCGCAGTAGGAGATCCCCCGCCCCCGCAGACCGCGCTCTTCGGGCAGCCCCAGCTCCCGAGGAGAGGCCCCGGTGGCCAGGACCACGGTGTGGGCCAGCACCGGGCCATCGCTGGTCTCGATTGTTTTGGGGACCGCCCGCAGGTCCACCGACTCCACCTCGGCGAAGGCCGTCTGCGCCCCAAAGCGCTCGGCCCCCCGCTTCATCCGCTCCCCCAGCGCAAAGCCGTCGATCCCCTCGTCAAATCCGGGGTAGTTGTCCACCTGGCCGGTGGTGGCCATCTGCCCGCCGGGGGCCATCTTCTCGATCACCAGCACCGAAAGGCCGCTCCGGGCACAGTAGAGGGCGGCCGCATAGCCGCCCGGCCCGCCGCCGATCACTGCCACGTCGTATATTTTTTCCGCCATCGCACACACATCCTTTCCGCCCCGACACATCCTCTCGGTACAGCCGGGCAGGTCGTCACAGGGCTCTTGGTCGATTTCTCATCTTTTTAAAGGGCCCCATTCTCCCGAAGCCAGTTCTCGATTTCCGCCGCCGATCCGGGGTTGACCAGGGGCTCGCTTGCGCGGCCGCCGGCAAAGAGCCGCAGGGTGGGAATGGTGTCCACCCCGTAGTGCTCGGCCAACTGCGGCAATTCGTCGATGTCCACTATCTTTACCTCCAACCGGTCGCCATACTTTTCCGCCAGCCGCGCAACGGCCGGGGCCAACCGGCGGCAGTAGCCGCACCAGGGGGCGGAAAAATCCACCAGCACCGGCTTCTCACTGCGCAGCACCCCCTCTTCAAACTGTTCTCTACCAACTGCTAAAACTGCCATCGCAAACGCGACCTCCCTTTCTTTCGGGCGGAAGGATTGGCGCTGCCTGCTGCAAGGGCCCGTCCCTTCTGGGGCGGCCAATCTCCCTTTTGGCGCAGGCCGGCCGAAGCTCCATCTCCGCAAACTGTTTTTTCTATTGTTACAGATTGTACTGTAATACTAACAGTTACAGAATCTCCTGTCAACCCCTCTTTCCCAATTTCTTTCCCATTTCTCGACAAAAGACCGGGCCCCGCCGTGCACTGCGCACGGTGAAGCCCGGTCTTTCTGTCCGCCCTTTGGCCCAGCTGTCCCCTACTGGGGCAAAAAAGCATTCAGCGCCCCCTCATCGAGCACTCGAAAGCGCCGCTTCTCCCAGCAAAAGATCCCCTCTTTAGCGCAGGCGGCCACAGCCCGGTTGACGCTGCGCAGCGGGGCCCCCGCCTCCATCGACAACAGCTCTTTGGTCAGTTGGGGCAGCTTTCCGGCTCGGTGCCAGACCGCCACGGTGCGCAGCACCCGCTCCCGCACCGTGTAGCGGCCAAACTTGTCAAAGAGGACGGTGTTCTCGGTCAGCTTGCGCACCAACTGGGCCACCACGTACTGGGTAAAGTCAAAGTCGGCCCGCATCCACTCCAAAAAGGCGCTGCGGGAGAGGCGGTACAGTCGGCAGGGACTGACCGCCGCCACATTGATGACGTTCTCCCGCCCGCAAAACACCTCAAACTCGCCGAAGAGGCTGGGGGCGCAGTAGTGAAACACCGGCGACACCTGCCCCCGGCCCCCCTGCAAGTACCCCTCGGCGCCCCCCTCCAGGAGGATATAGACGGCGCTGTTCTCCATCCCCTCCCAGAGGATAGGGGCCCGCCGCCCAAACGACACCTCTTCCAGCTGGCGCCTGACCGCTGCCGGCGCCGCCGCCAAAAAATCGATCAGCCCTTTCATGGGGCACCTCCAAACAAAAAATTGCATTTTGGTCAGGTGACCTGGATTTTGCCATTGGCTTCATTCTATACTGGAGAAAACCAACCGTCAACCGAGAGAGGAGAAGAGAGATGCGACATTTTATCATCGACACCGACACTGGAGGAGACGACGCCCTTGCCCTGATGATGATGCTCATGGGCAGCGGGGTCCAGGTGGAGGCAGTTACCACCGTATTCGGCAACGTGGACCTGGAACAGGCCACCCAAAACGCCCTGGCAACACTGGAATTGGTGGGGGGTGAGCTGCCGCCGGTCTACAAGGGCGCCTCCCGCCCCCTGCTGCGCGAGCCCCTCACCACCGTACACGCCCACGGCAGCGACGGCATGGGCGACTGCGGCTTGGTGCACCCCCATATCGCCCCCCGGGAAGGGCACGCGGTGGATGTGATCTGCCAGCTGGCCAAGCGCTTTCCCGGCGAACTGGAGATCCTGATGATCGGGCCCGCCACCAACGTCGCCCTCGCCCTGATGAAGGAGCCGGAAACCATGCAGGGGGTCAAACACATCTACTCCATGGGGACCGGCGGGTACAGCCTGGGGATGGAGACCGCCGTGGCCGAGTTCAACGTGCTGGTGGATGCCGAGGCCTACGATGCGGTACTGCGAAGTGGGATCCCCCTCACCATCGCCGGATTTGACCTCTGCCTGGGCGAGACCGCCTTCAGCGCCCAGGACATCGACCTCCTCAACCAGTCGGGCTCCGCCCTAGCCTCGTTTGTGGTGCAGAGCAACCGGGTGCTGTTGGAGATGGCCACCGCCCGCCTGGGCTATCCCACCGTGCCCCTGCCCGACGCCCTCGCCGCAGCCGCCGCCCTCTGGCCAGACACGGTGTTGGAGGCGGAGGACCGCTTTTGCTACACCTGCTACCGGGAGGAGGCCACCTATGGCCAGGTCATCCCCTTCCTCCCCAACACGATCGCCACCGCCGGCGGCTACCAAAATCAGCCGGCCAACGCCCGCCTCATCAAGCGGATGGACGCCGCCCTCTTCAAAGAGCGGGTCCTAAAGATGCTGCTGCCATAAGCCACCTCGCCCCCCTTGCCTGCGCAAGGCGGGTCTTCTTTTTCCCCTCTCGCATCCCTCCCCATAGGGCCTGCTCTCACTCCCCAAAGGCGCTGGCCCTCGGGGTCCTCCCATTTCGAGTTCGCTGCATTCCGGCTGCGCAGATCCTGGCACCGCCATCGTCCCTGCCGCCCTCCCGGCTACTTCCCGTCAACCTTTTTCGCCTGAAAGGGCCCCTTTTCGGAAAGAATTTACAAAAAATAGCAAATTGCGCACGACTGTTCATTGTGCTGCTTCGCAAATTGGACTATTATTCCAGCATGGAGGTGGCAAAGTGGACAGATTCAAGCGCGTAGCGGTGCAATTTGGACTGCGACTCAGACTGGCCAGGGAGGCGCGCGGCCTGACCCAGGAAAAGATGGCGGAGCTCTGCGGCATCAGTCCCCGCCACTATCACAATCTCGAAAACGGGCACACCAACCCCAGTCTGGCGACCGCTTTGCGGATCTCCTCTCAACTGGGTTTCAGCCTGGACAGCCTGCGAGAGGAGGTGATGTAGTTGCAACTCGAATACGCGGTGTTTCAGGAACTCCGCCGGATCGCCGACAGCGGCACCTTTCTCACCTATGGCATCCGCGTCTGGCGCAGAGAGGGGGGCGGCAAACTCCTTCTCCGCCAGGTGTCCGACGTCTCGGTCTCCCGCCCCTTTGTCGAGCAAATCGCCGCTCTGTGCAACCGGTATGAGCTGGCGCCGGAGCACCTGATGGACGTGATCGAAGATGCGTTTGGAAAATAGGGACCACCGCGGCAAAAGGCCTCCTTTGGGGGGCTTTTTTCACGCCTGTTTCCAAAGAAAGGTGCAAAGCCGCCCCACGACCCTATCCGAGGGCAACCCTCTTCACCAAATTTCTCCCCCTTTCGACAAACCTTTCGCGACAATCGCTTCCCTCCCCGCTAGGATGGAGAAAACCCCATCCAATCAACTGGGAGATGTTGTCGTGAAAAAGCTGTTTGTCCTCTTGCTGGCGGCCGCCCTCTGTCTGGGCGGCTGCTCCGCGGCCAAAGGCGGGGAAGGCGGGTCCTCTGCTCCCTCCGCTCCGGCCACCTCGTCCAGCGCGTCCTCCTCCAGCCGCGTTTCCTCCTCCGCCTCCAGCAGTCAGGTGTCTTCCAGCTCCCAAACCTCCTCGGCTGCCGCATCCAAAAAGAGCGCCTCTCTATCGTCCTCCAAGCCGGTGTCCTCCGCCGCGGCGACCTCTCAGCCGCCGAGCGGATCCCCTGCCCCTGCCGCCCCGCCCAGCAGTTCCGCCGCCCCCGCGACAGACCCCCAGCAAAGCGTCACCGTCTATGTGACCAAGACGGGGGAGAAATACCACCGCGCCGGCTGCCAGTACCTAAAAAAGAGCTGCATCCCCATCTCGCTGGACGACGCCAAGCGCAGTTACAGCCCCTGCTCCAAGTGCAACCCGCCGCGGTAGAGCTTGGGAGCGGTAGGGCGCCTATTAAAGTCGTGCGGGAGCTGCAAAATAGAATGTCCATCTGCTCACCCCAAAGGCACATCACAGCGCCGCGGTCATGTTGAGAACAGAGCAGAAGTCTATCCCGTCCCGTTTCCGCCCCAAAACCTCTATAGGTCGATACACGAGGAGGTGTACCTCTGTGGAACAGTGTGAATTTGCCCTACTGATCCTGCGATATTGGTATTTGATGGAGTTTCTCTCCCAGCAAAACTTTCCGTCAGAGAGCAGGGACAATAAGAAGGCAAATCAAACGGCGCGAACTGGCGAGCACCGATACCCCATCACTGTCTACCGCGAACTCGATGAACAGGTGCCCGACATCCGCACCCTGCTCAACGAAGATGCTAAGACTTATCCCTTTCACTCTGTCACCTCGGACGAGGTTGCAATCTGTCTGGGAAAGATAGGGCGCAATCTCTGTGTGGAATATCTGCGCAAAAAATTTGGCCAAACAGACGAGTCACCAGAAGTCAGTCGCGGCACCATCTGTATTATCGGTCTAAAATGCGACGGAAATGGACGCTACATCCAAAACAGCTTTTGCATCTCCCCCCTTTTGTGGGGGGTTGCTCAACTGCAAAATACCGAAGGCAAAATAAACGAAGAGTTTCTCGCACAACTGCTGTCTCTTTCTGCCTACCGGACAGCAATGGCCCCCTTTGAGAGCGAGTTGACAGAGATAGTAGAAGAACAGCGCGTGGGGAAACCGGTGACTACTCCGTTGCTGCAGCGTCTCTATCATTCTGTCTGCCAAGCATATCTCATCCCTCTTTTTAATGAGGCAACGCCCTTTCGCGGACTTGCCATTCATCGGCGCTACTCTTCAGAAGAATCAAAAGTCAAGAACCTGGACCCCCTCTATCACAGCGACCTGTGTAGGAGCTTTTTTGCCGATGACCTGCGACTCGTCACTCAACAGATCGAAGCCGGTAGATATGGCAGGCAGAGCGAATTTGAGCGCCAGGTCATTCAGTACATTGTTGGGGCGTACGCTGAAGAAACCTTTCAAAACCACTGGATTGACTTTTCCAAAAGGCTTGATGTACGGCCGGACAAAAGTACCGATTCTCTAAAGGACTTTTTCTGGCACCATCTGGACGTATCATGCGCTCCCCTTGGCAGATGGCCATCGCAATTTATGCCTGCCCTTATGCAGCAACTGGCAATTAACTTGGGAACCGTTCCCCAAGCGCCCGCCGGAAAGCTATTTTCAGTAAATGGACCGCCCGGTACCGGGAAAACCACCCTGCTCAAAGATATTATTGCAGGGAACATTGTGGACAGGGCTCGCTTGACGGCGGCCTATGCAGACCCCGACGATGCGTTTGTCGAGATGCATTTTCAGGACGGAGACAAGATACAGCACAGCTACAGCAAATACTGCCAGTCCTATTTTGATTTTGCCGATCCGAGGATGAAGGACTATGGTATGTTGGTTGCCTCCTGCAACAACGCCGCGGTCGAGAACATTACTAAGGAGCTGCCGGACAGGGAAGCTCTGCTGGAAGGCATCTCTTCGGGCAGAGCCGATGCCTCACCTATTCGGGAAGGGCTGCAGCAGGTGCGGAGGCTGTTTGACCCGCAGTATATCGGTGAGTGCGCCCTGTCGGCTTTCCCGCTGGACCGACACAAAGGAACAGCTTTTCGAGATGTCTTTTTTACAGAGTACGCCAACGAGTTGGCCTACCGGCGCGAGGGCGAGTGGGATCGCTGGGGACTCATCTCCGCCGCGCTCGGAAAAGCTGACAACATCAGTGCCTATGCCTACAGGGTGCTTCGTCCTCTCACAATTACACACTGTTCCCGAGAAAAAAATCAAGCACGCAAAGAGTTCTACTCCAAAGCAGTTGAGCAATTTCAGCTTCAACTCGCCAAAGTAGAAGAACTGCAACAGCGTATTGGCAAGGTGAGCAGTGCCCGACAGACCTTTCTCGAAGAAAAAAAGAAACTTGAACAAATACGGCAGCAACTCATGCAAAATCTTGCGGAGAGCAAACGAGAGGCAGTCCGTCTACAGCGGGAAATCGCCGCTGCCCTTGATGAAGTGAAGAAAATTCAGGACGAGAGTCAGAATGCGGGACAGATTCTCTCCGCTCTACAGTCGGAAAGGCTCCTTCAAGATCAGCAGCTGCACCGTGCCGATGAGAAAATTCAGAGGATCAAGAATGAGATCATCGAATTAGAGGCCCGACAGGGCTGGAAGGAATGGCTCTGGGCTATTATCCACAAAACCACCATGTTGTCCCAAAATATTGCAGAGCGATACTGCGCATTGGATGGCGAGAGGCAGGCAAAGTCAGAAATGGAAGCCCGCTATCGCACCCTCTTGCAACAGTTGCAGGAGCGCGAGCGCCATTGTCGCCATCTGTCAGAGGCCACGGGAGAGTGGAATCGAAGAAAACACAGTTGCGAGGAAGCAAAGCAGACTTGTGAAATTTCTATTGGGGAGGTCAAACGACAGATCACCCTTCTCGACACAGAAGCCCAGCAGATGCGCACCAAGTATCTCGAGCTGCTGGAATGCGCCGACAAAACAACGGATGTCCTCCGCCAGATGACCATTCTCAATGATGAATTTTGGTCCCTCTACGGCAGTGAGGATGAAGAAGAGAGCACCCGTGCGCAGGTATGCAATCCGTGGTTTACCGAAGAATACAATCGCGAACGGGAAAAATTATTCTATTGTGCTCTTCAGTTGCACAGGGAGTTTGTTCTCTCTTCTAGGGCATGTGGATGGAATCTGAGAAATCTACTCATGCTGTGGAAGGTCTCCCAAGATGAAGAGCACAAATTGGTGTCGTTTTCCCAGCGGGATAAAGAGAGTTGTTTTGGCGCACTGTTAAACACTGTATTCCTACTCACCCCTGTCATTTCGACAACATTTGCCTCAGCGGGCGCCATGCTCCACGACATACGCAACCCCGGTGAGATTGGTTATCTGATTATCGACGAGGCAGGGCAGGCCCAACCACAAATGGCAATCGGCGCGCTCTATCGGTGTCGAAGGGCCATTGTTGTAGGAGATCCCAAACAGGTGGAACCCGTTGTAACAGATGACATGGACGCAATCAAACGTCTGATCGACACCCCTTACAACCATCCCTATCGATCAAAACGCCGATCTGTTCAGGAATTCGCTGACCGCATCAACCCGGTTGGGACTTCTTTTTCTGAGATGGATGGTGAACAAAAGACCTGGGTTGGCTGTCCCTTAATGGTACACCGCAGATGTATCAGTCCCATGTATGAAATCTCCAACGCCATCTCCTACAACAACAGCATGAAACAGCAGACCACAGAGCCCAGCCCTCAACAGGAGGCCGGTTTCTGCTTGGAGAGTTCTGCGTGGTTCAACGTGGGAGGAACGGAGCAGAGCACCCAAGGCAAAAACCACTTCGTGTCCAATCAGGGACAGAAGGCACTGGAGCTCATTCGGCTGGCATTTTCCAAAACAGATGGCATTCCAGACCTATTCGTCATCAGCCCTTTTACCACAGTGAAGGACGGACTGGCAAAAATGGTGCGAAACCTTCCTGAATACAGGACTGATGTCCGTTTCTCCCGATGGCTCGAAAAAAATGTGGGGACCGTTCACACCTTTCAGGGACGAGAAGCTTCCGAGGTCATCTTCTTGCTGGGGTGCGACCGAAATGCTCTCGGCGCGGTGAGATGGGTAAACACAAACATTGTCAATGTGGCGGTGACACGAGCAAAGTACCGCCTGTACATCATTGGTGATTATACTGTTTGGCAGCACTCTCATGTCATGCAGGTGGTCAAGTCCATCATGGACAGCTATGCCATACGCCCCTTAAAAAAATCGCCGAAGATCCCCATGCACAAGCGGAAAGAGATGAGGTCGAAAAGTTGTTTCGCCAGGTGCCTCGGGGAACCGCTTTTGAGTTGGACGGCGAGATTCCCAATGCTCTTGCCAGCACTTTTTGCAAATCCCTCTCTACAATTTGGGAGGATGACGCCACTTTGTCCCCAGAACAAGCCGACGCCTTTGGACTGACCGAACAGGCACTTAAAGAGATGGACCCTGCGGTGGCACAGTATGCCATTTGGAGTGTCAAGCTGTATATGATGTTTTTCCTACTGCGAAAACGGTACCAAATTGAAAATATTGATTTCTCATGCTGTGGCATTCTATTTTGTAAGACTATGGAACTACAACTGCAAACCTGCCTTTTTCCCGCGCTCAAACACCACTTTCCCACCTTCAAATATAACCGCAAAACACTGGAGCATCTGCCAGAAAACCAGGCAATGGTGGGCCTATACACCAGTTTGCTGCAAGAAGAGGCCCATCGCTCCCATCTGGCAGATTTGCACGTCTCATGGAATGGGGAGAGCTGCGATCAGCACTGGTGGTATACCTATCACACAGATTTGGTTGAATTCAAGAAGTTGAGAAACCAGTGTTGCCACAAAGAAGCATTTTCCTGGCCAGCTGTTAGGGAGCTTCTAAAGGTGTTGTTTAGAAAGGGAGAGCTTGGAAAGACCGCTGTGGGACATAGCCTCCTCGCACAATCACCCGCTTTCAACTGACCCCCTAGCTTTGCCGCAGATAGGCCGAAATCGAGAATATTAGGCAGTATAACCCCATTTCAAGCCTCAAATATTCGACAGTCTTATCAGAAGAGGAGGTGCACCAACAGCGCCTCCTTTTTTCAACCTGTACAGAGAGTCCTCCCATTCATTGGCCGGATTTCTTCTTGTCAGATGACTGCCGGACTTTACTGTAGGGCATCGCACTCAAAGAGCAGTCGATTTTATAGGTATTTTAGTAGGCAATCAAATCTTCCCTGACGGCTCCTATTTACTACAAAAACAGGCAAAATAGATACTCACCCAAACACAGGTATAAAACTATAAAAAAGAAGAGAGCCTGGAACGCAAAAGTATTCCAGGCTCTCTTCTTGGTGCCGGTGGCCGGACTCGAACCGGCACGCTGTCACCAGCGGTGGATTTTGAGTCCACTACGTCTGCCAATTCCATCACACCGGCATTTTTAGTACCCTGTTATTATATACGTTCCCCCTGCAAAATGCAAGCCCTTTTCCCTCTCCCTCCATGGGGGATCATCCCCCCTTTCCGGTGCCCGTCTCCCGCTGCCGCCGCGCCCGAAAATAGGCCCGGTTTTGCTGCACCGAGGGGTGATCCGGCTTGCTGCGGGCGGCCAGTTCGTTCTCCTCTTCGGCCCGGCGCCAGTTCCCCAGGTGGTCATAGCAGACACACAGCTGAATGTGGGGCAGGAAGTCGTAGCAGTCGGGCTCTGTAAAGCCGCCCGATGCGGGGTCAAAGGGGATTTCCAGCGCCCGGCGGTACCAGTACATCGCCCGCTGCCAGAGCCCCCTATCGAAAAAGCGGCCCGCAATGTCGCAGCAGACCTCCGCCCGCGGCCGGTCAAAGGCAAAGCTCCAGAACAGGGCCCGCAGCGCCCGTTCCGGCTGTCCCTGGCGCTCCAGGCAGCGGGCCAGCTCCCGGCAGGCACTCACCTGGTTTTCCACCCAGCCCTGGCCGCTTTCCAAAAAGGCCGTCAGCACCCGCTCCCCCTCCTCCAGCCGGCCGGCATAGCAGAGCTCCCGCGCAAAGTAGAACTGCTGTCGGGGGGAAAGGGGGCCCTTGGCCGCCTCCTTTTCAAAGATGCGCAGATTTCGCTCCGGGTCTCGACGATGGAGCTTTTGGTGGGTGACGGCGATTTCCCGGCGGATGACCCGGCCCCGAGGGGTCACCGCCTCGTGCACCGCCCCCTCAAAGCGGAACCCCCGGTCCCGCCGCCAGAGCCGCTCCCGATAAAAGGAGAAGGTGGGCCGTCCCGCCTGGTCAAAGGCGGTGTTGTAGCGCAGCATCACCATGTCCACCGATCGGTCCAGCTCCCCTTTGAGGGCAATCAGCGCCTCCCTGTCTGCGGGCAGCAGCACATCGTCGGCGTCCAGCCAAAAGAGATACTCCATCCGCCCCTTCTCCAGGGCAAAGTTGCGGGCGGCGGCAAAGTCGTCGCACCATGGAAAGTCGTACACCCGCGCCCCCTTTTCCAGGGCGATCTGCCGGGTGCGGTCCTTCGAGCCGGTGTCCACCACGACCACCTCGTCGGCCACCCCGGCCACACTGTCCAGGCAGCGGCCCAAAACGTCCTCTTCATCCCGAACG
Source organism: Bittarella massiliensis (ex Durand et al. 2017) (assembly GCF_009876955.1). Lineage (NCBI taxonomy): Bacteria > Bacillati > Bacillota > Clostridia > Eubacteriales > Oscillospiraceae > Bittarella (ex Durand et al. 2017) > Bittarella massiliensis (ex Durand et al. 2017). The sequence goes on from NZ_WWVY01000002.1 coordinate 448,977, forward strand.
ATCATGCAAAGACTCACAGTCGCCAAACCCCATTCCCCCTTCTTCCCGCCGAGACGGCGGCATGGGCCAGTCTATGCGCCAAAAGGGTAGGCTGTTCCCCCGCAAAAATTTTCTCTTTTTCCCCCCTGCAGCCGATTGCACTGGCGGGTTTTTCCATGTAAAATAGCAGTGTTCCGCCCATTTTCGACCGGCGTTGCGGGGGTGCGGCAGAGGGTTTCTCCCCTCTTCCCCGGCGGCCGGGCGGGCGGCGATCTGCATGTGAGGAGGAGCCCCCTTTGCCAAACACCTTGAAAGGAATTGTCTACACCATCGCATCGGCCGTGATTTTCGGCATCACCCCCGTTCTCAGCAAGCTCACCTACTCCATGGGCAGCAACGCCTCGATGGCGGCCTGCTTTCGCGGGCTGCTCTCCCTGCCGGTGCTGCTGTGCATCCTGCTGGCCCTGCGCATCCCCCTCAAGATCACCCGCCACCAGTTGGTCTCGGTGATCGTCTGCGGGCTGGTGGGCTCCACCGCCACCGCCATCACCCTGGGCATCTCCTACAACTACATCCCCGTGGGGATGGCCACCACCCTCCACTTCATCTATCCGGTGCTCACCACCGCCGCCTCGGTCGTCTTTTTAAAGGAAAAACTCTACCGCTACAAGGTGGTGGCCCTGGTGCTGGCCACCGCCGGCATCGCCACCTTTATGGAGCCGGGCGGCAGCCTCATCGGCATTCTGCTGGCCCTCTCCTCCGGCGCCTTCTACACCTTCTACATCATCTGGATGGACAAGAGTGGCCTCAAAAACCTAAACTCCTTCCTCCTGACCTTCTACCTCTCCCTGGTCATCAGCCCGGCCTCTGCCCTCTACGGCGCCCTCACCGGGCAGTTCACCCTCTCCCTCACCGCCACCGGCTGGGCCCTGACGGCGGCCTCCTCCCTCTTGGCGGCCGTGGGGGCCATGACCCTCTTTCAATTGGGGCTGCGCCATGCCGGTCCCTCTCTGGCCTCCATCCTCAGCATGTTCGAGCCCATCACCAGCGTGCTGATGGGGCTGCTCTTCCTGGGGGAAGGCATCTCCCCCCTCAAGCTGGGCGGCTGCGCCCTCATCCTCTGTTCTGTCGCCCTCATCGCCCTGCACCAGCGGGGGGAGGTGCGCCGCCCCGAATCGGACGCCCCCGCTTTACAGGAGGAGGACGAGCTGCCCTCCACCCGCTGATTTCTCCCCTGCTCGTCACCCACCACAAACGGCGTCTGCCTGCGGGCCATCCCCGCGCGGCAAACGCCGTTTCTTTGATTAGAAGCGCCCCCTTCCCCAAGAGTGCGGCAAGAACAGAGCAAGATCCGCCGCCGCGTTGCAAACTCCCGGCGCAGCGGCGAGGGAACGGGGCAATAGGCCCCTCTCTCCTTTGACCGCGTCGCCGCCCTTCCTTTTGACAGCGGGGAACCGCACCGGTCAAGCGGCACCGGGAACACCACCCCGCCACCCCTGTGGCCTAGGGCGGATGGCTCCCTTTCGTCCCCTTCTTTCCGACGACGGCCCTCCCCGCCGCAGCTTCCCGGAAGGGCCCTCTGTATGGAGAGAACAGCCGACTCTGTCCGTCCCTTTCCAGCGGCCCATCCTCTGCGGTAGGCCCTCCTCTCCGCCCGCGCACAGAAAAACAGATGAAACTGCCAAAAAAGTGGCATTCGCAGACAGCGGGCAGGGCCCTCTTATGCAGAAAAAGCGGTCTGCCATGCTCTACACCTGTGCGGTCCTCCCTTTTCTCCCCCCCTCTCAGAGAGAGCGACGGACAGGGAAGATCGCCGCATCCCGGCGATTTTGCGGAAGAGTCGGCGCTGTGGCGACGCTCCGGTCCAATCTCCCCCCTTCGGCTGCGCCGTGGCAACCTTCCGCTGGAAAAAAACGCCTTTCCCCTCTGCTCCCCTAAGGCCGTTGAAATCCACTCCACCCCCTTCCCGTCGACCCCCCCCCGCCAAATCATACCGATTCCCGCACAGCTCTTTTCCCAGTGGTCTGCAAAAGGGCCCTTCCAAGGCGGCGACCAGGCGGCCGTTTCAAACGCCCCAAAGGGCTCTGAGAAAATGAGGGATCTCCCTTCCCCGCCCCAGTGCACACCGCTTTTTTGCGGGGAGGACAGCGCCCTCCCCCGCAGCACAGACCCGCCATTTTGGGAAGGGAGGCCGCTTTCAAGCATGTCCTCCCCTATTTTCTTCAATTTTCTCCCGATTGCGCCCTCTTTTTGGCAATTTGTTTGCAGTTTTTCGATAAAATTGCTATGATATGGGTATCTGAACACATCGACAGATCGGAGGAGAAATCGCTGTGAAAAAAGAGACCTTTTCCCTGGAGTCTTACGGCCTGCCCACCCAGCTGGCCTGCTACCTCTACCTGCCCGACGAGGGGGCGCCCAAGGCGGTGGTGCAGCTCTCCCACGGCATGTGCGAGTACATCGAGCGCTACGAGCCCCTCTGTCGCTTTCTCACCGACCAGGGCTACGCCGTCGGCGGGGCCGACCACCTGGGCCACGGCAAGACCGCCGGCGAGGAGGAGGCGCTGGGCTACTTTGCCGAGAAAAACGGCCACCTCTACCTGACGGAAAATTTGAATGTGGTCTGCGAACAGCTGCGGGCCCGCTTCCCCGGTCTGCCCTACTTTCTGGTGGGCCACAGCATGGGCTCCTTCATCGCCCGGAACTTTTTGGCCAAATACGGCGCCAAACTCACCGCCGCCGTCATCAGCGGCACCAGCGGCGGCAACCCTGCGGCCAGGTGGGGGATGCGGCTGGCCAAGCTGCAGATCGCCCTGGGCCAGGGGCAGAAGCCCGGGCGACTGCTCAACAAGCTGGCCTTTGCCGGCTACAACAAGCGCTTTGCCGGGCGCACCCCCTATGACTGGCTCTCCCGGGACGAGACGGTGGTGGACGCCTATGCCGCCGACCCCTACTGCACCTTCCTCTTCACCCCCAGCGCCTTTCTGGACCTCTTCAAGGTCCTCTCCCGGGTCTCGGTGCCCGAGTGGGCCGAGTCGGTGCCCAAGGACCTGCCCATCCTTCTCCTCTCGGGGGAGGAGGACCCGGTGGGCGACTACGGCGAGGGCCCGAAGGCTGTGGCCCAACGGCTCAAGGACGCCGGCGTAAAAAAGGTGACCTGCAAGCTCTACCCCGGCGGCCGCCATGAGATGTTCAACGAGACAAATCGGCAGGAGGTCTACGAGGACCTGCTGGCCTTTTTAGAGGGGCACCTGCCGCCAACCGACAAGGGAGGAGAGAGACTGTGAACACCGTGACCCTGGGCCGCACCGGCCTCACCGTCAACAAAAACGGCTTTGGCGCCCTGCCCATCCAGCGTATCCCCAAGGAGGAGGCGGTGGCCATCGTCCGCCGCGCCCTGGACGGGGGCATCACCTTCTTTGACACCGCCCGCCTCTACAGCGACAGCGAGGAAAAGCTGGGGGCCGCCCTCGCTGGCCGGCGGGGGGAGGTCATCCTCGCCACCAAGACCCCCGCCACCGACGCCGCCGGCTTCTGGCGGGACTTGGATGCCTCGCTGGCCGCCCTGCAGACCGACTACATCGACCTCTTTCAGTTTCACAACCCCGCCTTCTGCCCCAAGCCGGGGGACGGCAGCGGCCTTTACGAGGCCATGCTGGAGGCCCGCGAGCAGGGCAAGATCCGCTTCATCGGCCTGACCAACCACCGGCTTCACGTGGCCCGAGAGGCGGTGGAATCCGGCCTCTACGACACCCTGCAGTTCCCCTTCTGCTACCTGGCCTCCCCCGACGACCTGGCCCTGGTGGAGAGCTGCCGCCAACACGGCGTGGGCTTTATCGCCATGAAGGCCCTCTCGGGCGGGCTCATCCAAAACAGCGCTGCCGCCTACGCCTTTTTGGCCCAGTTTGAAGGGGTCCTCCCCATCTGGGGGGTGCAGCGGATGGCCGAACTGGAAGAGTTCCTCGCCTACGGCGAAAACCCGCCCGCCCTCACCGAGGAGTTGCAGGCCCTCATCGAGCGGGACAAGCTGCAACTGGCAGGGGATTTCTGCCGCGGCTGCGGCTACTGCCTGCCCTGCCCGGCGGGGATCGAGATCCCCAACGCCGCCCGGATGTCCCTGATGCTCCGCCGCTCTCCCCCGGCCCCCTGGCTGGGCGAGGAATGGCAGGCGAAGATGGCCAAAATCGACGACTGCATCCACTGCAATCACTGCGTCAACCACTGCCCCTACGGGCTGGACACCCCCAAACTGCTGCACCAAAACTACGAGGACTACAAGACCTTTCTCAAATAAAAGCCTTTAAACAGAGGGGGAGGGGAAGCCATCTGGCTTCCCCTCCCCCTCTGTTTGTCCATCACTGTGAGACGGTCAACTCGCCCTCTCCCCGGTTTCCCAACAGGTCCTGGGCAACCAGGGTGTAGTGGCCGCTGGGCAGATCGAATCGGGCGCGCTCCCCCTCGGCCTCCAAAGGGCGGTAGAGGGCGCCGTCCGCCCCCAGCAGGAAGCTGCGCGCCCAGTCCACCCCGGCGGGGTCTGTCAGCCGCACCGTCACCAGCCCCGCCTGGCTGTACGCTTCTGCCAAGGCGGGGGGCTCTTCATCGGCCCCGGCCACCGACACGGCCGTTTGGACGCGCCTTCCGTTGCCCCCCTCGGCCTGCAGGGTGTAGCTGCCGTTTTTCACCGGCAGCAGGGAAAAACCGTCCTCCCCTCGCTCCAGGGCGTAGCGATTGCCGTCACCGTCTTCCAGCCAGACCGTTTCCGCCCCCGCCACCCGGGCGGTGAGACCGGCCCGGCCCTCTGCCTGCCAGACGGCCGTCTCCAAAATTTTGGGGGCCGGCAGCAGGGTCAATCCCGCTGTCACCGCGAGGACAAAGCCGGCCGCCCCGCCCGCCGCAGGGAGGGGGATCTCTCCCAACTGCCAGGGAGAGGGCTGCTCCCCGGCCTGCCGCAGGGCAATGCCCAGGGGCAAAACGGCGGGCAGCCAGCCGGACAGACTTCCCCGCAAGGCCTTCTGGGCGCGGTCCAACTCCCGCTTCACCGTCATCTCCGAACAGCCCAGAATGGCGGCGATCTGGGGCAGGGTTTGGCGCTGAAAGTAGCGCAGCACCACCGCTTGGCGCTGTCGCTGGGGCAGCTTGTCCAGCGCCGACAAAAGGGCAGCCGTCCGCCCCCTTCGGTCGGCCGCCGCCTCGGGCAGGATGTGGGGATCCCGGTCGGTAAGGGAATCCAACAGCTCCTCCCCCGAAGCGGCCCGCCGCGCCTCCACCCGGCGCAGGTTTTGACTGGCAAAGTAGGTGCTGCGGTTGAGATAGGCCACCAGCGCCCGGGGATTGCCCAGCTCCCCCATGTGGCGAAAGAGGGAGAGATAGCTCTCCTGCACCGCCTCCTCCGCCAGAGCGTCGCTCCCCAGCAGGGCCCTGGCCTGCACCCACTGCGCCCGGCAGGTGGCGCGATAGAGCTGGGCAAAGGCCTGTTCGTCCCCCTCCCTCGCCCGCAGGAGAAGCTGTTCCAACTGCCGGTGTCCCATCCGCTTTTCTTCCAACTTTTTCCATTCCTCTTCCCTTGCAGCTCTTTAAAGGGTAGTTTACTATAAAAAGCGCACCTTCTGCAAGGGAAAAAAGCACGCGAAGCCTCACTTGGAAAAATGTGCGAAAAATGTCAATTTGCTGTTCTGTTTTCGACCTTGCCGTACTCATATAAAAGATAGGACAACTCTGCCCCTCTGTATCGGGCGCTATTTTGCCAGAAGAACACCCCCACCCTCCCTTTTCAACAGCCATATCTGGCGTCAAATCAGTTTTCATTATAAACAATAGGAGTGAATGGTCATGCGTTATCAAAAAAAGGGGCCAAAGCGACTCACCGCTCTCCTGCTGGCGGGGGTGCTGACCCTCGGGCTCGTCCCGCTGCCCACAAGCGCCGCTGGGGACGACAGCTTTGTCTCCTCCAACAACCTCAACGACATCTTCGAGTGGAACGACCCCAGTGGATTTGGCGCAGGCATAGGCATCAGCGGCAACAGCATCCACTTCTGCAACACCTCCGCCTCCGTTTTGAAAGATGGGTACCGCACCGGTTCTGCCGGCGCGCGCAGCAAGCGCTGGGTGTCCCTGGAGGCCGACTGGGAAGTCGGAGGGACCTTTGACGTCACCATTGATACGAACACCCCCCACGTCTATACTCGGGGCTTTGTCGTAATAAAGGCCCGTGACACCAAGCAGATCCTCTTTTCTGCCGGCAAATATGAAAATCACATTGGTCTTCGACTTATGACCGGCACCGCGGTTAAACCCAACACCGGTGCCGTCGGTGTAAAGGATCTGGATCTCTCCTACTTCAAGGGTTCCAAGAATTTTCGCATCACTTATACAGCCGCCACCGACATCCTCTCCTGCACCTATGGGGACTATACCCTTACATATAAAATGTCCGACTTCTTTGGCTCTGCCAAAGAAGTCACTGTGACCCTCGCCGGCACCATCTGCTGGCAGGACGGAAAAACCGCCCCCGCTTCCGACGTCCAGGGCACCTTCAGCACGGCCGCCTACACCAAGTACTACCCCCAATTTGTCAAGACCGAGGTACTGCAAACCAACGGCACCCCCTTCCCGACAAACAGCCCGCCAGTCAACAGCCAAATCGTCATGGTCAAATCCACAGTCAAAAATGCCAACGCCGGTGCTGGTGGGCAAGCCGTTCCCTGCACCCTCAAGCTGCTGCAGGGCGATTCCACCTACCCCACTGCTGGGATCGTCCCCCTCACCGCCGCCGAGGGGCAGCAGATCGTCGCCAACGGAGCAGCCGTCCCCGCAAATACCGACATTATAAACAGCGGTATCCCCTTCAAGATGACCGGCGCGGGGGACAACACCATTACCTATCTGGCCAGGATCGCCAATCCCTCCGGGGCGGCAGTCACCGTGGGCCAGACCATTGCCGACGACTTCTTCCAATCTCACCGCTACTCCAAAGCCGAGCTGATTCCCGCCATCCCCCTGGTGGCCGGCGACCCGGACCCCGAACCTGACCCCGACCAACCACAGCCCGTCCCCGGCACCGACTACCACTACACCCGCACCCCGGCCAACCAAAACGGCTGGAATACCGGCGCAGTCGAAATTGCCTTTAGCCCCGGCACCTTCAACCAATTCAACATCCGCGATGGGGTCGGGAACTTGGTTGTCGGCCTCCACTCCGGCAACCCCCAGCAGCACTACAACGGCGAGACCGGGGGCATTCCTCTTTCCTACCAGGCCGTCAACACCGCAAACGGCAAGCTCTCCTCCACCGTCAGCGACACGGTGAAAATCGACGCCACCGCCCCCACCCTGAGGGCCTCCGGCACCGCCCTCACCGCGGCAGACGGCCTCTCGGGCGTCTGGAAGTTGGAGCGGCAGGACCCGGTCACAGGGACCTGGTCGGCGGCCAAGACCTTTTCCCTCAGCTCCTCCGGAAACGGCTCCGCCTCCCAGACCTTCACCCCCACCCAAAACGGGATCTACCGGGCGGTGGACGCGGCGGGCAACCCCTCCGCCGCCACCCTCTCCGTCACCGTCAACGACCCGCCTGAAATCGCGGTCAAGGACGAGCCAAACCACCACAGCCCCCAGGCCCCCACCGTCTCCACCGACGAAGCGGGCCTCACCCACGCCGTCTACACCGACTCTATCGAGGAGATCATCTCCGACCCCCCCGCCTACGGCGGCGCCCTCACCGGCAGCGACCTGAAATCCATCATCGAGGGCCGCTACCAGTTCACCTCTCACTCGGGGACCCTCTCCGGGCAGTTGGTGTCCATGACCCAAAATGGGGCGGACATCTCGGCCACCGGCCTCGACTCCTCCGCCCCCGGCTCCTGCCAAGCCGTCTACCGCATCACCGACCAGGACGGCAACACCGCCACCCTCAACCTCACCTACTCCTTCATCGACAAGCCCCTCCCCCCCGCCGTCGAGCCCGCCGCACCCGACGACCCCCTCACGGAGCCGGAGGAGACCCTCGGCCCCCAGGAGAACACGGTGCACCACCGCTATACCGCCCAGGTGGTGGAGCTCATCTCCGACCCGCCGGCCTATGGCGGCTCCTTTTCCCAGGCAGACGCCCTGGCCTACATCAAGGGCCACTACGCCTTCGCCGCCCAGACGGGCAGCACCCTGAGTGCGTCCTCCACCATGACCCAAAACGGGGTGGACATCTCCGCCACCGGCCTTGACTCTTCCACCCCCGGCTCCTGTCTCATCACCTACACAGTGGCAGATGGGGACGGCAACACCGCCACCCTGGAACTGACCTACACCTTCAAGGAGCGGGTGGAGCCCCCCGCCATCGACCCGGCGGACCCGAACACCCCCGTGCCGGAGCCCGAGGAAGAGGTGGACAAGGGCGGTCTGGTCCACCAGACCTACCGGGAGCAGATCGTCCAGATCATCACCGACCCGCCCCAATTCGGCGGCCTTCTCACCGCCGATAAGCTGCGGGAAACCATCGAGGGCCAATACCACTTCGGCGCGGGCAGCGTCGCCTTTGCCATGATGCAAAACGGGGCGGACATCTCCGCCACCGGCCTGCCCTCCACTGTCCCCGGCTCCTGTCTGGGGGTTTACACCGTGACCGACAGCCAGGGGAACTCCACCACCCTGGAACTGACCTACGAGTATGTGGAGCGGTACGACCCGCCGGTCATCGAGCCGGCCGATCCGGAGCGCCCCCTGCCCGAGCCGGAGGAGACGGTGGACCCCGACGCCACTGTCCACCGCAGCTATCGGGACGGCATTACCGAACTGGTGGCCTATCCCCCCGCCTTCGGTGGGACCCTCTCCGCCGAAAAGGCGCTGGACTGGATGCAGGGGCAGTACCAGATCGCCCCGGGCACCGGAGCACACCTGAAGGAGAGTGTCGCCCTCTACCAAAGCGGGCAGGACATCACCGACCAGGGCTTTGCCACCGACCGGCCCGGCTCCTGTCTCATCCTCTACCGGGTCCTCGATGAGTACGGCAATTCCGCCTCCCTTGCCTTTGCCTACGCCCTCACCGAGCGACAGGTGGAGGGAAGCGACATCGTCTCCGACGGCGCCGACAGCGGGCAGAACTCTGCCGGCAGCGGGCCCTATACCGGCGAACTGAGCGGCCACGCTCACCGGCAGCCGGCGGATTGTTGGGTGCACTGGCTCGCGCTGGTGCTGATGGCAATTGCCCTGGCCTATCTCCTGACGCGCAAGCGCCAACTGGACAGAGAGGAGGAAAAAGCCCGTGAAAACCTGTGATTTTGTCGTCCTCACCGCCCTGGCGGCTGCGGCCGTTTTCTGCGCCGTCCACGCCGCCTGTTTCTGGGATTTGGCGGCGCTCCTCCTTCTGGGGGTTAGCCTGCTGCTGTCCACCGTCTATCTCATCCAGCGCACCCGAAACCAGAACGGCGGCGAAGGATAATCACCTTTTGATGCCATAGAGTAAAAAGAGAGCCTCCGGGAATACCCGGGGGCCCTCTTTGTTGGGGGACAAAAAGGGAAGGGCAGTTGCACAAGCGCAGTTTGCTATGGTCGCACCTGCATGGGGTACGACAAGACGCGAAGCTCCCTCTCATGCTCCAATGAGTAATTTCAATCCACGCACCTACGCGGGGTGCGACATTACTGGGACTATATTTGTGTGGATGATTTGGGATTTCAATCCATGCACCCGCGTGGGGTGCGACGGTACGAACCCCCTTCTTTCTCCACAGGCTAGTTTATTTCAATCCATGCACCCGCGTGGGGTGCGACCTTTTCTATGTATGGATACGCAACACACAGACTATTTCAATCCATGCACCCGCGTGGGGTGCGACCAGCCTCTCGGCTGCTATCCCACAAAATGGCATAAATTTCAATCCATGCACCCGCGTGGGGTGCGACAGCAAATTGGCACAAAAACCAGTGTCAATTTACACTTCTACTATACCCCTTTTCACAAAACCCTGTCAAATCAATCTCCTCTATCCGCCGCCTTTCCCTTTTCCCCGGCAATACGCCGATATTTTTTGGTGCGAACCTCCCGGCAAATCCCTGTGCACTTGGGGTTCGCACCAAAGTCTCTATTTCTCCCGGCTCTCCACCCAGACGCAAAAGAGCGGCCCTGCCGACATCTCTTCGGCAAGCCGCTCTTCTCTCAACTGTGATTGTTGGGGGTAGGGGTAAAGGTGGGCACGATTTTTTGCAGCTCGGCAATCACCTTGTCCGGCTGGTTGCTGTACGCCAGGGGGCGCATCTCGTCGAGAGAGCGCCAGAGGTCGTCGGGACAGATATCGATCGGCCGGCCGATGAAGATTTTTTCGTAGGGGGTCTCTTTCATCCCCTCTTCGTCCATCAGCAGTTCCTCATAGAGCTTCTCGCCCGGCCGCAAGCCGGTATACTCGATCTTGATGTCCTCATTCGGGCGGAAGCCGGAGAGGCGGATGAGGTTCTCCGCCAGGTCGCGGATGTGCACCGGCTGGCCCATATCGAGAACAAAGATCTCGCCGCCCTTGGCCAGCGAACCGGCCGTCAGCACCAGACTCACCGCCTCGGGGATGGTCATGAAGTAGCGGATGATGTCGGGGTGGGTCACCGTCACCGGCCCGCCCTTGCGGATCTGCTCTTTAAAGAGGGGGATGACCGAACCGTTGGAGCCCAGCACATTGCCGAAGCGGACCGCCACAAACTCGGTCTTGCTGATTTGGTCCATCGACTGCATGATCATCTCGCAGATGCGCTTGGTGGTGCCCATCACGCTGGTGGGGTTCACCGCCTTGTCGGTGGAAATCTGCACAAACCGCTTGACGCCGTACTTGTCCGCCAACTGGGCCAGGTTCAGGGTGCCAAAGACGTTGTTCTTCACCGCCTCTTCGGGCACCGGCTCCATCAGCGGCACGTGCTTGTGCGCCGCCGCGTGGAAGATGATCTCCGGCCGGTAGCGGGAGAAGAGGACGTCCATCTTGTCCCGGTCGCGGATGGAGGCGATCTCCACCGAGAGGTCGAGGGCCTTGCCGTAGCTGCGCAGCAGCTCCTGCTGGATCTCGTAGGCGTTGTTTTCGTAGATGTCCACGATCACCAGCTGCTGAGGGGCAAATTTGGCCACCTGGCGACAGAGTTCGGAGCCGATGGTCCCCCCGCCTCCAGTCACCATCACCCGCCGCCCGGCGACATACTTGGCCACCGGCTTCATATCCAGCACGATGGGCTCGCGGCCCAGCAGGTCCTCCACCTCCACCTGGCGGATGGTGCCCATTGGCACCTCCTGCCCGGTCATCACCTTGTAGAGGTCGGGGATGATGTTGACCTCCTTCTTGGTGGCGGCGCAGAGGTTGATGATGCGATTTTTCTCCTTCAGCGAGATGTTGGCGATGGCAAAGAGGATGGCGTCCACACTGTACTGGTCGCACAGCCGCGCCACGTCGTCGGTGGTGCCCATGATGGGGACGCCCTGGATGGTGCGCTTGAACTTGGTGGTGTCGTCGTCCACGATGCAGACCGGTTCAAAGCTGTTTTGAGGGTTGCGCTTGAGCTCGCTGAGGATCATGGCGCAGGCCTCGCCGCCGCCGACAATGAGCAGCCGCTTCTTCTTGCGGGAGGTGGGGAAATTGTACTTGGCGTCAATGACCTTGTTCATCTTGTAGACAAAGCGGAAGAGGAAGATGAAAAAGGTGCTGAGGATGGTGGCCAGCACATAGGCCCGGATCCCCACCGGCAGGTCCAAGAGAAGGGAGGAGATGACGAAGGCAGCGTTTCCCACCACGCAGGCCGTGCCGATGTAGAGGTACTCGACAATGTCGGCGTACTGCCACATCTTGTTGTAGATGCGAAAGAGCAAAAACACCGCGGTGCCGCAGATGAGGTAGAGAAAAAAGGTGGCCAAAAACTCCTCCTCATAGCCTTTGAGGGAGAAGGAGCTGTGGAGAATGGCGTAGGCAAAGTAGTAGGCCGACCCCCAGAGGACCAGGTCAAAGGGGAGGAGCACATACCGCTTGGCCTTGAGCAGGGCGTTGTATAGACTGTTCATAGCGAATCCATCCTTTTTGCAGCGGATCACAACCGGGCCCCAACAGGCGAATGGGCGAGGAGAGGCCGCCAGGGGCCTTCGCCCGCCCAATTGAGAAGCCGCATCACCGCCCCTCTTTTGGGGAGATCGTGCGGCTGCGTTCCGGTTTTGACAACCTTGTCGGTTGCTTACCTATTATACACCAAGCGGGGTCCCCCTGCAAGTTGGGAAGGCAGCCTTCCCGTCCCAGCCCCAAAGGGGCCCTCTTTAGCGACCGCCCCTCCTCCGCAGACGCAGAGCGGCCCGCCCCAAATGGGGCGGGCCGCTCTCCCACCGGTTTTCACCGGCGGACAAATGCACCTATTTGCCGTAGCACTTCACCAGCACCTTGCGGGGCCGGGGGCCGTCAAACTCGTAGAAATAGACGGCCTGGTCGTCGCCCAGGACCAGTTCCCCATCACAGATGGGCGGGGTGATGTCCACCCCGACGATGCTGGACTTGATGTGTCCCGCCGCGTCAAAGGGGGTCTCCACGTGGATGGTGTTGGCCCGCAGGGGGATCACCCGGTCCAGTTCCCCCTGAAAGTCCTCCCCCACCTTGCCCTCGGCGTCCTTTTTGCCAAGGGAGATGGCGGCGGTGGTGTGGGGGACAAAGAGGACGCAGATGCCGTTTTGCACCCCGCTCTCCCGCACACAGGCGCGCACCTTTTCGGTGATGTCCAGCGCCTGCATGGGGCCGGTGGTCAGCTGTATGGTCTGATACATGGCTCTGTCCTCCCTATTCCATCACGTTGACACAGACCCGCCGGCAGCGGCTGGGCCCGTCGAATTCGGCCAGCAAAATGCCCTGGGAGGAGCCAAAGGCCAGCGCCCCGTCCCGGACGATCAGGCTCTGTACCCCGCCCATCAAGCTGGCCTTGGTAGCAGCGGCGGCAGTGTAGGCGGAGGGGGTGCGCTGCCGGTAGTCCACCGTGGCGGGGAAGGCCCGCTGGATGTCGTCCATCATGTCGTCCCACCCCAGGGGGTCCCAGAAAGAGTGGATGCAGATGCCCGCCGTGGTCTCGGGGCAGAAGATGGTGCAGATGCCGTCTTTGACCCCGCTTCTCTCGACAATCTCCTTCACCTGCGCGGTGATGTCATAGGCCTTGTGGTGCTGGGTCTGCAGCTCGATGGTCTCAAACACGGCGTCCATCCCCCTTCTCTTTAAAGTAGTCGAGGATCCCGCTCTGGTCGGCGTAGATGGCGTTCTTGCCACCCCACACGCCCTCGAGCCCCCGCAGGGGCTTTTCGCCCAGCAGTTCCTGCATGAAGCCAAAGAGCATGGTCATGGGCATGAACTGCATCAGCGGCGTCAGCCAGAGGCGGGGCGCCTTGGGGAGGGTGATGACCTTGGCCGAGGGGGGGAACTCCCCCGCATCCAGGTCGGTGACCACCACGTAGGGCCGGCCGATGAAGTCCATCGCCCAGGCGGCCTCCAGGTAGCGGCTCTTGGCCGGGCTGTCGCCGGCGGCGAAGAGGAGGGTGCCGATCTCCTCGGGCTTTCTGGCGTAGTAGTTGACGTGGAGCCAGTCCTCGGTATTCTCCACCGCGGTGACCTTGCCCACCGCCTCGTAGATCTTCTCCCGCACAAAGGCGGCGGTGGCGTAGTCCGTCCCCGAACCCACCGTCTCAAAGTGGCGGCAGTCCTTGAGCATCTCCGCCAGGGCCATGCACTGCTCGGTCAGGGTGGGGATGACCGGGCGAAACGCCTCGGTGTACCCCTCGATGTCGGCGCGCACGGCGGCCGCCTCGTCGGCGGTGATGTGCCCCCTGGCCACCCCGAAGTGGATGGCCAGCAGGAGTAGGGAGAGGAGGCTGGTGAAATAGGTCTTGGTGCCGGGGGCCAGCTCCGCCTCCATCGAGTCGTGTTTCAAGATGCGGTCGGCCGTCTGGGCCAGGGCGGTGGTGCGGCTCTCGGTGACCCCCAGAGTCCAGCCGCCTGCATTTTTCACCGCCTGCATGGCGGCGGCGGTGTCGGCGGCCTTGCCGGAGATGCTCACTCCCACCGCCAGGGCGGGGCCGTAGTCGCCGCTGGGCAGCGGATAGTGAAAGCAGAGCTCGGTGGTGGAGAGGGCCTTGACCCGCATCCCGCTCAAGGCCTCAAAGGCCGGCTGTACCGCCAACCCGGCCACATAGGAGTCGCCGCAGCCGGTGAGGAGCACCTCGCAGAAGTTGCGGATCTCCTCGTCGGTGTAGAGGGTCTCGATCTTTTTTTGCAGGTCGTCGCAGAGGGGCTTTGTGCAGTCGACCAGTCCCAGCGATTGCCGGACGGCCGGATTTTCCATTGCACTGTTCATCCAATCATTCCTCCTTGCAAAAAGGCTAGTCGCTGTATACGGCCAGCTGGCACCGCTGGGTGCGGGGGCCGTCGAACTCGAAGAAAAACACGCCCTGGGAACTGCCCAGCACCAGCTCGCCCCCCTCGACGATGAAGGTGGTGTTGGTGCCCATGAGGGCGGACTTGTTGTGCCCCGCCGCGTCGGCCGGGTTGTCGAACTGGTGGGCGTAGTCGATGCGCATGGGGATGAGCCTGTCCAGGGCCTGCTGAATGTCCTGGTGATCCTCGGGCTTCAACATGTAGGGGTTAAAGGAGATGCCCGAGGTGGTGTGGGGGGCCGAGAGGACGGCGATGCCCGACTGCACCCCGCTCTCCCGCACGCATCGGCGCAGCCACTCGGTCAGCTGCACCACCCCGTCCTTGGGGCACTCGATCTTGGTCTCGTAAAAATGCACGGTGGTTCCTCCCCTCTCCTATACGATCTCGATTTGGCTGGTTTTCAAAAAGTGTGTGGGCTGGCTCTGGAAGGCCGGCTCTCCGCCCCGGAAGAGGGAGACCCCCTTCAGCCGGGCCAGATACCCTGAGAGAAGGGCCACCGGCACGTAGTCCATCAGCGGGGCCAGGAAGCCATAGCGGGGGCTGGGCAGCTGGCAGACCGTCGCCTCTTTGGGGAAGAGGGCGGCGTCGGCATCGGTGACGATGAGGGTGGGCCGCAGTCGAGCCAGCACCTCCGCCACCTCCAGGGCGCGGACCATGGCCGGGGAGTCCTTGGAGATGCTCAGCACCGTCCCCACCCGGCGATGATCGCGGGCAAAGTAGTTGACATGGCACCAGTTCTCCATGTCCTCGTAGGTGGCCACATCTCCGGTCGCCTCGTAGATCTTGGCCGCGTCAAACCAGGCGGTCGCCATCTGGGCGCCACTGCCCAAAAATTCAAAGCTGTCAAACTCCTGCCACTGCTGGGCCAGCGCAAACATGGCGTCGTCGATTTGCTCCATCACCTCGCCGCCGAAGGACTCGGCGTACTCCACCATGGCGCGGCGGTAGTCGTCGGCCTGGCTCATGGGATAGCGCATCTTCACCTCGCCCATGCGGATGGCCGAGGAGCAGAGGGCGTAGAGGGAGGCGTAGTAGCTGCGCAGCCCGGGGGAGTGCTCGTCAAAGCCGCTGTCAAAGGGGGTGGGAGAGATGGGGAGCACCGCCTGGCTGGCCTTGGCCATGGGGGAGTCCGGGTGGGCGGTGACCGCCACCGTCAGGGCCCCCACCCCGCAGGCGGCCGCCCGCTGGCAGACCTCGATGTTGCGGGAGACATTGCCCGAGGCGGAGATGACATAGAGCAGGGGGTTGCAGGGCTCGTTCCCAATCCTCCCCTTCGGCCAGTGGCGGGACGCCTCCATGGCCGAAAGGGCCTCGGTGCGGATGCCGCCCAACTGCTCGAACAGCGGTTTGGCCGCCACCCCGGCGCAGTAGGAGTCTCCACAGCCCACCAGCAGGCAGCTGCGGGGCGAGAAGAGCTGGGGGGTGGTGAGGGCCATTCGCAAGGGCTTGTCGTTTGCCTCGGCGAAGGGGCGGGCCATGACCGGCAGGTCAAAGGTCTCCATTCGCAGGGCGTTGTTGCAGTCCAGTTTTTTCATGGTTTTACCTCCCGACAAAAATAGGACATGTTTTTTGGGCAATTTGTATATTCTCAAAATTGCTTTCCATAAAATATTGTATAGGGCGTCCAGGTCAAAGTCAATTGTTCCCAAACAAAATCTGTATTTTCTCCGCTTTTCTCCCACCCGGCCAAAATCCGCAGGGGCTCAAAAGGGCAAAGCCGTATAAACTGTACGCTTGCTCCACCAAAAGGGGGCCACCGGGCAAAGGCGGCCACAGATAGGGAACGCTTTGATAGGCAGGGTCTCTTGGAAGGTCGCGCCGCTCTCCTTTCCCTAGGTCTGAGAGGAGCCTATCTCCATCAGCCGTCTCTGCCCATTGCGAGGACAGCCGGCGCCATCCCCCCGGCGCTCCTCTGCACCTAATACGCGACTTTGCAGGAACAACATCGCCCAACTGGGACGAACAAGCCCTCCCTCTTTATCCTCACTACCTTCTTTGTCGGAAAAGTGCGTCTGCAAAGGCAATCCTGTTTGGAGAGTGTCCCCTCGCCATCGTCCATTCGCGACTAAAATGTCCTCTCACAGGAGCGGCAACATCCAGTCGAGTTAGCAAGGAGGCCTCTCTGCTTCTACCGCTCTCCTTGTCGGGAAAGCACGCCTGAAAAACATCTCCCTTTTTTCTCCATCTCTGCTCTTTTGCGCTCAAAACGCAATTGCGAAGGGGACAGCACACCCGTTTCACCTAAAAACAGCAGAGAACGCTCGCCGCTCCCGTCGCCCTCCTCTTTGACAAAGCATACCTAAAAATACACTTCCCATTAGGTGGCATTTTCTTACTGCACTACCGCGCCCAAAATGCAATCCCGCTGGGATGGCGGCGCACCGGCCAGGGGTGATAGGAGTTTCCCCCTCTACTCCCGCCGCCCTCTTCTCCGGAAAAGCACGTTGGAAAACACATTCCTAGTTGATGGGCATTCCCTATCGTCCTCTGTGTTCAAAATGCAATTTCGAGAGGGTGACGGTACATCAGTCCAGAGGTGGCAGAAAACTTCTTTCTGCTCTCACAGCCCTCCTCTTCGACAAAGCACGTCTAAAAACGCACGCCCCTCGCATTTGGAAGGCATTCCTCTATCGCCCTTCCGCTACCAAAATACAACCCTGTGGGGATAACAGTACCCAGCCAGGAGTGGCAAAGGAGCTTTTCTCCACTCCTCCCGCCCTCCTCTCCTGAAAAGCGCGCCGGAAAATACACCTTCCTGTTTAGATGGCGTTCCCCCACCGCCCTCTGCACTCAAAATGAAAGCCTGCGGGAGAAATCGCGCCCTATCCAAGGGCGGCAGGTGGTTTCCCTTTTCCTTCCCCCGCTCGCCCACCCTTCCCCTCTTCGCCCCAAACTGCAAAATGCGCTGAAGCCCCTTCACCCCTCTTCCAAAAAAGAACCTCCCCCTTGGCTTCTCTACCGAGGGGGAGGTTCTTTTTTGCCGCCAAGGAGAAAAGGGTCAACGCCTCTGCCTGCTGCGCCTTGTCAAAGGCAAAAGAAGGGCTGCCGCCAGGAGGAGGGCCAGGAGCAGAGCGGGACTCCCCTCCTCTCCCGTGTGGGCGCTGTCGCCCGAAGGGCCGCCGGAGGAAGACGTCCCCCCTCCTTCAGGGATGGAAGGGGCCGATGGCTCTCCCGCTCCTATCTCAGGCTCCTCCTCTTTCCCCCGCTCGCCCACCAGGGCGTAACTGCCGGGAACGGGGGCGACAAAGGTGCCCCACTCCCCCTCCATTTGCAGCGGACACTGGGAAAGGGAGCCGTCCTCCGCCACCAAAAAGACCGCAGCGGTGGTGGGGTCTGCCAGGTCGTCCAGACTGATGCGCACCTCCAGCGGGGCGTCAAAACCGCCGGAAGAGCGGGCGGTGCTCTCCACCTCCAACTGGTAGTAACGCCAGACCTTGGCCCTTTCTCCCCGCAGGCGCTGCACCGCCTGGGTGAGGGCCTCGGAAATCACCTTCTCCCGCACCGACAGGTCACACAGCCAGGAGAGGGCCCCCTGCGGGGCGCGGACGGTGAGGCGGTTTTGGTCAAAGTGCTCCACCCGCTCGGGGGCGGCAAGGGCGGCGGCCCGGTCGATGGCCTGCTTGAGCCGGGTCAGCCCCGGAGCGGAGAGTCCCTCTCTTTCCAGCGGGGGTAGCGCCTCCGCCTGCTCCAAGAGCGCCTGCAGCGCCCCTTCCTCCTCGGGCAGAACATCTTCCAACGAAATCCCCTCCAACTGGGCGTTGAGAGCGTCCACCCGCGCCCGAGAGAGAACGGTGACCGGCCAATCGAGCCGCCCGTCCTCACAGGCGATGCTCACCATCTGCACCCCTAACAACTGGGGCCGGTAGCGGGAACACATCTCGGCCGAGAGGGGGACACAGCGCTGTTCCTCCCCACGCGAAAGGAGGAGAACGCCCCCAGAGGGGTCCAGGGGCTGGCCCTGCAGGTAGCTGGACTTGGCGGGGAGAACGGCAAAGGAAAGGCTCCACGGCTGCTCTTCGGGGAGCACCTGCACCGAAAAGGTGGTTGTCTGCCCCTCGACAGATACCGTCAGCACCGGTTCCCCCGGGGCAGTGCTGTCAAAGCCGCTGACCATTTCGGCAGTGAGGGGGCGCACCTCTTTGCCGCCGTCACTATAGGTGAGGGCGACGCTGCCCCCGGTGGGGTCAAAGGGCTCCCCCACCCGGTAGAGGGTCTTGGCAGGCAGGGCGGCAAGGGCGATGCCCGTCAGTTGCCGCGGCTCCACCTGCACGGTGAAGACAGCGCTCTGCCCCAGGTAGGTGACGGTGACCGCCTGACTGCCCGGCTGGGTAAAGCGGATGGGGCCGCAGAGGGCGAGGGTCAGTTCCAACTCGCTGCTGTCGCCGTTTTGGTAGCAGACCTGTAACCGCCCGCCTGCCACCACCAGCTCCTCTCCAAGCTGGTATGTAAGGCGCTGCGGCGGCGAGAGGAGGACCAGTCCGGTGACCGGGTTGTCCGCCACCGCCACCGCAAAGGAGATAGTCTTCCCCTCGAGGGTGACCAGAACACTCTTTTCGCCGGGGCTGTCGAAGGCGGCTGCCTGGCAGAGATCCGCCGCCAGAGGCCGCTCCGCCCAACCGCCGCCGGCGTACTCCAACCGCAAGATGCCGCCGGCAGGGTCGAATGTCTCTCCCACCTGGTAGACTGTTTTGTCGGGCAGGGTGGCAAGGGTGATGGACTGAAGGTCGCCCCCGTCCACCGTCACAGAAAAGGAGACAGCAAACCCCTTCCACCGAAGGGTCACCGGCTGCTCTCCCACCCGGGTGCTGTCATAGCCGCTGGAGGTGGCCTCCGCCATCTGAACCGGGAGGGACAGCCCGTCGCCGTAGTCGGCTGAAAGCAGGCCGCCGGTGAGGTCCAACCCCTCCCCTACCGCATAGCGGGTCTTGTCGGGCAACGTCTGCACCGTCAGGCCCTGGGGTTGGCGCACCCCGACGGAGAAGGAGACCGACTGCTCCTGGTAGGTGAGGGCGATCTGCTGCTGCGAACCCTCCCCCACCGCGCCGATGTCGCAGTCAGCCTCGGCCATCGGCAACTGGGCGCTGGTGCCGTCCCCGTAGTCCACCCGCAGAAGACCGCCCGTCAGGTCCGGCTCTTCCCCCGGCAGATAAAGGGTCTTGTCGGGCAGTTTTTCCACCGCAAACCCGGTGACTGCTGGCGGCGCAGGGGCGAAAACGGAGACATCGGGCAGGGCGAGGGAGCGGTCCTCCTCCCCCAAGGGGGCAAAGTTTTCATCCAAAAGGGTATAGCGCAGGTCGGCTGCAAGGGGAGCGCCCGCCGGCGCACCCTCCCCTGCCAACGCCTCTAAGGCGCCCAGCTCGACTGTCTGCCCAAAATAGGCCGACCCGTCCGCCGGGGTGATAAAACACTCATGGCTTCCGACATTTGACTGCTCGTCAACGGTGGCGTTGGGGGAGGGGGAGAGCCACCTATCCGACCCGTCGGCCACCCAGGACCAACCCATCTCAGGAGTGTTTAACACCAGTTGGACGATCGCCACCTGACTCCCCTCGGTCGAGAGGGAGAGTTGGACGGAAACACTCTCCCCCGAAGAGACCTCGCTTTTGTCGGCCGTGGCCAACAGAGAGGGCGCGGGCCCAGCCAGCGCTGTGGCTGTGGGCAGAAAGATCCCGCCCACCAGCTGGACAGCAAGCAGGGCCGCCACCCCTCTTTTCCCGCAGATACGCATCTTTTTGTGTCCCCTTTCCCTTTTGCAAATTGTCGAAAAAACAATAAATTTGTCGAAACCGTTAGGAAAATTATACCAATATCTGCAAAGGGGAACCAGTGACATTTCAGCCAAAGAAAAAAGGGCTCTTTTGGCATTCCAGATAGGAAAACAAAAAAAGCCGCCTTTTGAGGCGGCTAAAAAGCGGAAAAGGGAGGGGAAAGGGAAGAAAACCATTTCAGCCAATTCGCTGCATAACAGGTGGAAGAGGGATCACAATGGCCCTCTTTCCCTTTCTGGTTTTCTTCTATTTTGTCGGCGAAACCGGCACAGCGGGTCACACCGCATCCTCTACCGCCCCTTCTCCCCTTTTTTGCTGCGGCCAGGGAGCAGGCACTTGACGGTCTGAAAAAGGCCCACCGCTATCATCATCAGCGGAATCAAGATCCAGAGGCCGAATGACTTAAAGCAGGCAGGCCACGAGCCGGTCTCCCCCCTTCGCAAGAGGATGGGACCGGCCCCTACAAAGGTGAACACGACCCCAATATAAACCCCCAATACACTGACTTTGAACCTGTCAAAACACCCCTTCACGGTGAGCCAAGCCAGGATGAACACGGTGGAACCGAGAACAAAGAAAAGGCCCATAAAAATCATCCAATTTGCACTGTTGCTCCCCGCCAGAACCGATTTTTGGGGGTTGGCAGGGTCATATTTCACCGTTCGGGTGCTATTTCGCGCGGGGATCGCGCTGGTCCCGTAGTCTGTGGAGACGCGGTATGGGGCGCCGTTTACCTCGTACTCATAAATCAGGCGGTAGGTCGTGCCCTCCCTGTCGCTCCGGTAGACCTCATAGTCGACAAAATGCCCCTCGGTGGCGGTGTAACCCCCTGCTCGCTGGCTTAATTGGATGGTGTCCTTCACCCCCAGAAACAGGATAAAAATGCCGGACAGCAGGCACACCCCCACCAAAAAGCAGGTCACGACCACCTTGAAATTGACGTTCAGGTGGAGAGACCGCTTCTTGGGGTCGGCCTTGGCCGGTTGGTCCCCTTTTCTGAAAAACACCCTGTATACCAGGTAGCCGCCAACGAGCCAAAACGGCAGTGAGAACAGCAGTGGCAGATACGCTTGATTGGTGAAGTTCACATAGCACCAAACGCCCAGGAAACCAAACACGTAGAGCAAAAAGCTGGCGGCGTACACCTTGTAGAGCAGCTTTGCCGCCTTCTCCCAACCCACTGCCAAAAATATCGTTCGCAAAAGCTCTGTGAGGCCGCAAATCAAAAAGGGGAGGATCACAATCCTGCTCGAAACATTCTGTGCTTTCAGCATTGTCCTCGCCAAAAACAGAACGATGAACGAAATGGGGATGGCCCTCACCAGCAAGAAGCCTCTATTCTTCACACATCTGCCTCCTTTTTCTCATCGGCGCATTTGTCTGCCAATGGATTTCTCTGATGGTGACCACAGACTTGGCGCACCTGTAAAGGGGGATCTTTTATAAATACGCGATTTGCATCTGCTGTGCCGTTTCTTCCCGCACGGCACATGGCTACCATGTAAGCGCAACCTCTAACTCCGTGGGAAAAACCAGAGAAGTGGCAATATGTGCATCTGCACGGGATATGACCAGTGAGGTCATTTTGGGTTTGAACACTGATAAAATTTCAAGTTCACACACCCGCGTGGGGTGCGACCAGAAAGCCGAGCGTTTGTCCTTAAAAATTGCCTAATTTCAATCCACGCACCCGCGCGGGGTGCGACTCGCCTATTAGGAGGAAGTGAAAATGGAAGAGAAAATTTCAATCCACGCACCCGCGCGGGGTGCGACCAAAGACCTGCTGCTCCTGCTCAATGACCTGTGATTTCAATCCACGCACCCGCGCGGGGTGCGACCCTGTTGCCACTGTCGCGGGAATTATTAGCGTAGGATTTCAATCCACGCACCCGCGCGGGGTGCGACCCTGTTGCCACTGTCGCGGGAATTATTAGCGTAGGATTTCAATCCACGCACCCGCGCGGGGTGCGACCCTGTTGCCACTGTCGCGGGAATTATTAGCGTAGGATTTCAATCCACGCACCCGCGCGGGGTGCGACAGCAAACATACACAAAAGCACACTGTTGTTTGCGCTTTCAATATACCTTCTCCACAAACACTTGTCAATTTTTTGGCAGCTGTCTTCTCTTCTTTTCCACTCTATCTACTTATCTTGCAATTCCTCGGTGCGAACCCACTGGGGAATTTCTGTCCGCTTGGACTTCGCACCGCCCCAAAATGAGGGTAAAACTGCGCTATTTTAAGAGCCGCAAAAAAGCCAATCAAAATCGGGTATGTCAATTCGAAAGAGGGAAACTGGCGCGAAAGAGCTCCCCTTCTACGAGCGCCCTGTGCGTCCACTCCAAAAGTCAGAGAAGGGGCTCCTCATCTACTCTCCTCCCTTTGCAGCTGTCTTTCATCCCAGCCACAAACCGTCCTATTGGCTTTGTTCCTGGGGAAAGACCTGACAGATAGCCTTTTCCCAAAAGACCACCCCGTCCAGGTGGTCCAGCTCATGGCAGAGACACTTGGCCAGCGCCCCCTCCCCCTCGATGGAGATGGGGGTTCCCTCCCGGTCGAGCGCCTCTACCCGCACCCGCTGAGGGCGAATGGTCTTTCCCCACCAGCCGGGGTTGCTCAGACAGCCCTCCATACACTCCTGCGCCCCCTCCGCCGCAGCCAGGCGGGGGTTCACCAAAAACAGCGGCTGTTCAAGGCCCGACTCCTCCCAGGGAAGGATCACCACCAGTCGCCGCAACACCCCCACCTGAGGGGCGGCTATCCCTGCGCCGCCCACCTGCCGCAGCGTCTCCTCCATGTCCTCCAGCAGTTGCCGAACCCGCCCGTCGATCTCCCCCACCTCCCGGCTGGGCTTTTTGAGCAGCGGGTCCCCCTTCTTCCTGATTTCACGCAAAGCCATGTTGGCGCCTCCCTCTCTCCTTTACAGCAGAACTTCTCTTTCTCTCTGCTGTCTCTTCGCCCCCGTGCGGCTGCTCTCGGCACGGCTCTTGCGGGGGCTCTCTGCAAACAAAAAGACCTCTTCGATGGGCAGGCCAAACACCCGCGCAATGTCGTGCGCCAGCCAGATGGAGGGCTCGTACCGCCCTGCCTCCAGGGCGCTGATGGTCTGGCGGGAAACCCCCACCCGCTCTCCCAGCACCTGCTGGGAAAGGCCCTTCTCCCGCCGCAGCAGGCGGATGCGATTCTTCAACGCGCTCCCTCCTCCGTCAAGTCGACTTTCCTTTACAGTACCAGTCCGGTCCACAACTGTCAAGTCAACTTTCCCATTTGCACAGCAAAGGCCCCCGGACCCGAGGGGGTCCGGGGGCCTTTTCTCACTCTTTTTCCGCCAGGCCGACGATCAGGTCCACACAGGTGTCCAGGCCCAGGGCACCGCTGTCCAGGCAGAGGTGGTAGTTCTGCGACATCCCCCACTCCTGGCCGGTGTAATACTTGTAGTAGGTGCGGCGCTTCTTGTCCTTTTCCTCCAAGCGTTTGGCGGGCTTCTTCTCGCTCTCGCCATAGAGGCGGACGATCCTGTCCGCCCGCACCTCCGGGTCGGCGTGGACAAAGACGTGCAGGCAGTCCTGCCGCTCCCGCAAGATGTAGTCGGCGCAGCGGCCCACAAAGACACAGGGCCCCTTCTCGGCCAGCTCCCGGATCACCCGGTGCTGCACCGCCCAGAGAAAGTCGTCCACCGACAGGCCATTTAGCCCTACCTGGCCGCCCCGGGCCGAGAAGGCACAGGCCAGCCAACTGGAGCCGGGGGCGTCCTCCCCCTTCTGCTCCACATACCCCTCGTCCAGGCCGGTCTCGGTCGCCACCTGTTTGACCAGCTCCTTGTCGTAACAGGGAACACCCAGGCGCTGGGCCACCTCTTTGCCGATGGTCCTGCCGCCGCTGCCGAACTCTCTGCTGATGGTGATGATCTGTCTGCGCATGTTGCCACGCTCCTTTCGGGCCGGACAGCCGACCTCTATCCTCATTATACCAAAACGCCGCCCCCCTGGGTAAAAAAAACCTCTGCAAAACAGAAAAAAATGCCCCCTTATAGGAGGGGGACAGGCGCAAAAAAGCCGCCCCCTGACCGCGACCGGCGCGGCCAACAGAGGCGACTTTGGAGCGGACAGCCCCTGCCGAGGGCAGGAGACAGTCAGGATGTTTTACAGGCTCATCCCCAACTCAATGGCGCGGAAGTTGGGTTCGACCAGGTGCTGCTTGCGGGCGGGGACGCTCTTCTCGATTCCCTTCTTCACCGCCTCGAGGGAGGCAAAGCCGCACTCTTTGAGCACCTTGCCCAGGAGGATGATGTTGGCCAGCCCCTGCAGGTCGTTCTCCTCGGCCAGGCGGGTGGCCTCGACATAGCAGGTCTTGACCCCTTCGATCTCCTCCCGGTCGCTGATGAGGGTGGCGTCGATGACCGCCACCCCGCCGGGCTGGACCTTGTGGATGAACTTGTCGTAGGAGGGCTTGTTCATCACCAGCAGGGCGTCGGGGTTGAGGATCAGGGGGGAGCAGATGGGGTCGTCGCTGATGCAGACCGAGCAGTTGGCGGTGCCGCCCCGCATCTCGGGTCCGTAGGAGGGCAGCCAGGAGACCTCCTTGCCGTCCATCAGGCCGGAGTAGGCCGCCACCTTGCCCGCAAAGAGGATGCCCTGGCCGCCGAAGCCGGCCAGCAGGATGTTTTGGGTCATACTACTTCTCCTCCTTCTGCGCGTCTTTGTCCTTGTAGACCCCCAGCGGGTAGTAGGGGATCATGTTGTCCCGCAGCCACTGCATGGCCTCGATCGGGGTGAGGCCCCAGTTGGTGGGGCAGGTGGAGAGGACTTCGACGATCGAGAAGCCCTTGTGGTCCAGCTGGTTCTGGAAGGCCTTCTGAATGGCCTTTTTGGCCTCTTTCACGTGGGGGACGCTGTCCACCGTGACCCGCTGGGCCAGGGCGACCCCGTCGAGGGTGGAGAGCATCTCGCACATGCGGATGGGGAAACCGGCGGTGGCGGTGTCCCGCCCATAGGGGGTGGTCTGGGTGATCTGCCCCGGCAGGGTGGTGGGGGCCATCTGCCCGCCGGTCATGCCGTAGATGCAGTTGTTGACGAAGATGACGGTGATGTTCTCGCCCCGGGTGGCGGCGTGCACCGTCTCGGCGGTGCCGATAGCGGCCAGGTCGCCGTCACCCTGGTAGGTGAAGACCACGCTGTCGGGAAGGGCCCGGCGCAGCCCGGTGGCCACTGCGGGGGCGCGGCCGTGGGCGGCCTCGACCATGTCGCAGGCAAAGTAGTTGTACGCCATGACCGCACAGCCCACCGGCGCGACGCCGATGGTCCTGCCCTCGATGCCCAGCTCGTCGATGGCCTCCGCCACCAGCCGGTGGATGATGCCGTGGGTACAGCCGGGACAGTAGTGGAGCACTGCGTCGGTCAGGGCCTTGGGTTTTTCAAAGACGATTGCCATTACCGGTCACCTCCTGCCATTTTTTCAATTTCGCCCAGCACCTCTGCCGGGGTGGGGATGACGCCTCCGGTGCGCCCGAAGAAGGAGACCGGCACCTTCCCGTTGACGGCCAGGCGGACGTCGTCGACCATCTGCCCCATGCTCATCTCCACGCAGAGGAAGCCCTTGCAGCCCTCGGCTGCGGCGGCGATCTCCTCGGTGGGGAAGGGCCAGACGGTGATGGGGCGGATGCAGCCGATCTTCAGCCCCTTCTCGCGGGCGGCCTTGACGGCGGCCTTGGCGATGCGGGCGGTGGCGCCGTAGGCGACCACGATGTAGTCGGCGTCCTCGGTGTTCTCACACTCCACCAGCACCTCGTTTTGCTTGACCTGTTCGTAGCGGGCAAACCGGTCGACCACCAGCTGCTCCAGCTCGTCGGCCTGCAGGTAGAGGGAGTTGACGATGTTGTGGGGGCGCTTGTTCTGGTGGCCGTTTGTGGCCCAGGACTTGTCGGCCTGGATGGGGGTGTAGTCCTCAGGGAAGCTCACCGGCTCCATCATCTGGCCCAGCATCCCGTCGGCCAGCATCATGGCGGGCATCCGGTACTTGTCGGCCAGGTCAAAGGCCTGGAAGGTCAGGTCCACCATCTCCTGCACGGTGGAGGGGGCAAAGACGATGTTCTGAAAGTCGCCGTGGCCGGAGGCGCGGGTGGCCTGCCAATAGTCCGCCTGAGAGGGCTGGATGCCCCCCAGGCCGGGGCCGCCGCGCATGACGTTGATGATGAGGCAGGGCAGGTCGCTGCCGGCTATGTAGGAGATCCCCTCGCTCTTGAGGCTGATGCCGGGGGAGGAGGAGGAGGTCATGGCCCGCACCCCGGCGGAGGCGGCGCCCAGCACCATGTTGATGGCCGCGATCTCGCTCTCGGCCTGCAGGTAGGTGCCGCCGATCTTCGGCATCCTCTTGGCCATGTAGGCCGACACCTCGGTCTGGGGGGTGATGGGGTAGCCGAAGAAGTGGCGGCAGCCGGCACGGATGGCCGCCTCCGCCAGGGCTTCGTTGCCCTTCATTAACACTCTGTCTGTCATATTGCCGTATCCCTACCTTTCTACCGTGATGGCGCAGTCGGGGCACATGGTGGCGCACATGGCGCAGCCGATGCAGGCCTCGGGTTCAAAGCACTCCGCCGGGTGATACCCTTTTTTGTTGAGCCGGTCTTTGGCCAGCCGGACGATCTTTTTGGGGCAGTTGGCGGTGCAGAGACCGCAGCCCTTGCAGATGTCCTCGTTCACTGTGATTTTGGGCATGATTTCCCTCCTCATATCTCATTGCCAATTGGGTTTGCGTGTACTCGCCGCCGCTACTCCTGCCCCTGGCGGGGCAGCTCTTTTTGCCAGGGCTGACGAACCAAGATCTTCACCGGGAAGGGGGCGGGCAGCCGCCCCTTCAGCGCGGGGTAGAGCTCCTCGCGCACCAGGGTGCAGCGCACCGGCAGGCCGGTCTGGGCGGCCAGCTCCCCGGCGTAGGGGAGGCTGTCGAGAATGGTCTCCTCCCCCGTCTCAAAGCCCAGATTGGAGGCGTTGACCAGGCCGGTGACCGGCAGCCGGGAGGCCGTCTCGATCTCGCGGATGATCGCCAGCGACTCCTCCGGCGAGCGGGTCAGGTAGCGGTAGCAGTTGAAGACGCTCAGGTGCTCGTACCCCCCCTCTTTGAAAAGGGCCGAATAGCGGCCCATGGCCGCCGCCCCCGCGTCGTCCCCCCCCACGTCGAAGAGGGCGTAGCCCTCGTCGTCGCAGAAGACCGACTGCACCTGGGCCCCCAGGGCGGGGATGTCCAGGTTGGAGTTGGCGTAGGTGGGAGAGATGATGTCGATGCCCACCCGCGCGAACTCGTCCTTGAAGTCGGTGGTGCGGAAATAGGGGTTGACCACATCCAGGTCCACCACCGTCACCTTTTTGCCCTCTCTGGCCATGGCGAAGGCCAGGTTGGCCACAAAGTTTGTCTTGCCGCTGCCGTAATGGCCGGTGACCGCGATCCTCTTGTGCTGAAATTCGATACCAGCTCACCGCCTTTCTTCGCTTTAAAGCGATGACGTGTTCCAAAATAAATCCAGCCCGCGCACGCGCAGCAGGTGGATGTAAGAATTATTATATCATTTTTGCCGGTACACCACAAATGCGAAACCGTGGTAATTTCGGACATAAACGGCAAAAGAGAAAGGAATTATTTGGGCAAACTGTCGAAATGCAGGCAGTTGCAGGGACCTTCCCTCCCCCTTGGACAGCAAAAAGGGGGAAAGGAGAAAGCGGGCCCTCTCTCCCTTGGGAAAGGTTTCCGCCCACTCCCCTACTGGACGCCCACCCCCTTGTCCTCTCTGCTCGGCAGGGGCGGGAAGGGGGCGACCGCCGTCCGAATATGTTCCCAATAGACAAAAAGCGCGCGCCCGGCAGGGGTAGCCGGGCGCGCGCTCTTTCTTTTTCATACCGTGCACCGTCAGTGGGAAGTCTGGCGGTGCGGATGGGGAAATCAAACAGTACCAGGGGGCGCGAGAAGGGGGATGTTAGGCGTGGACGCCGCCGCTCTTTTTCATGGAGAGGGACATCCGGTCGGCGATCATGGCAATGAACTCGGAGTTGGTGGGTTTGCCGCGCAGGGCGTTGACGGTGTAGCCGAAGTAGCTGTTGAGCACCTCGATGTCGCCCCGGTCCCAGGCCACCTCGATGGCGTGGCGGATGGCCCGCTCCACCCGGGAGGCAGTGGTGCCATGCATCCTGGCCACCGTGGGGTAGAGCATCTTGGTGACCGAACCCAGCATCTCGCTATTTTGGATGCACAGGGAGATGGCGTCGCGGATGTAGTGGTAGCCCTTGATGTGGGCGGGGACGCCGATCAGGTGCAGCGTTTCGGTGATGGCGATCTCCAAATCGGTCTGGCTCATGGGGATCACCGTCTCGCCGGCAGGCTCTTCCACCTTGCCCAACAGGGTCGCCACCCGCTTGGCCAACACCTCAAAATCAAAGGGCTGAATGGCGTAGTAGCTGGCGCCGGCCTGCATGAGGGCGGACTCGATATTGTAGTTGTCAAATCCCAGCATGGCCACATAGACAGGGGTGATCCCCTTTTCGCGGGTCTGGGTCATCACCTCAATGGCGTCCAGGTTCGCCATGAAGGCGTTCAGGATCACCACCGCCGGTTTCTGTTTGCAGATGGCCTCCATGCAGAGGTTGCCATCGCTGGCGATGGTGGTGACTGCATAGCCGTGCTTCTTCAGCACCTCGGCGCAGGGCTCCCCAAACTCCGCGCTGTTGTCAGCCACCAATACCTTGACCTTTGTGTTCATTGTCAATCTCCTCCTGATACAATAAAATTTGCTTTTCCCTTATCAATTTCACATCACATATCTATATTTTACCAGTTTCTGTAAGATTGTCAATGGGTTTATCTGGGAAATTTTGTAATAAACATCAAAACAATCAAAAATAGCGGAAATTGGGGCAACATCCTCAGGAAACAGAGACGGTTTTGGTGGATTCCCACATATTTTCCGCGAAAATGCCGTAACCGCGGGTGGGGTCATTGACCAGCACATGGGTGACCGCCCCCACCAACTGGTTGTTCTGGATGATGGGGCTGCCGCTCATCCCCTGGACGATCCCGCCCGCCTTTTCCAGCAGTTCGCTGTCGGTGACGCGGATGAGCAGGTTCTTGGTGCGCTCCCTGTCGTTGAGGTTGATTTTTTCGATGTCGATGTCGTAGAGTTTGGGGGTGTCCCCGTCCAGGGTGCAGAGGATCTGGGCCGCCCCCTCCTTGACTTCCTGCTTATAGGCCACCGGCATGGTGGTTCCCTGGGGAGTTTGGTGAAAGAGGCCGTAGACCCCGGTCTCGCCGTTCTGGCGGAGGGTGCCCAGCGCCTTTTCGCTGGTGAAGAGGCCTTTGAGTTCGCCCGGGGTGCCGCTCTGCCCCTTCTGCACCCCGCTGATCCTGGCCGAGACGATCTCGCCGGTGGCCAGGGGCATGATGTCCTTGGTGTCCACATCGCTGATGCCGTGCCCCAGCCCGGCAAAAATCAGGTTGTCCCCGCTGCCGGCCACAAAGGTCATGGTGCCGATGCCCGCCGAAGAATCCCGCACCCAGACCCCCAACTTGTATCCCCCCTCGCTGGAGAGGGCGGGGGTGACGGTGGTGGAATAGCGGGAACCGCCCCGCATGTACTCACAGATCAGGGGCTGACCGGCCTTTGCCTGGGCGGTGATGTCGGTGTAGCTCTTGATCGGCTGGCCGCCCAGGGTGACGATGACGTCCCCCACCTGCAGCCCCGCCTCCTCCCCCGGGGTCTTGGCGCCGTCCTTGGTCTTGACCGGGGAGATGCCCACCACCACCGCCCCGTCGGTGTACATCTTCACCCCAAAGGGGCGGCCGGAGACGGTGACCACCGGCTTGTCCGCCACCGAGACATGGACGTCCTTGACCGGGATGAGGCCAAAGAGGTTGACGTCGGTGAAGAAGTTTTGACTTCCGCCCACAGAGGCCGCCGCCTCCCGCGCCCGCTCATCGGTGCCGGTGGCAAAGGAGAAGGGGGTGGCGCCGGAGAAGGAGACCGCATCGGCCGAGGAGACGTAGAACTGGTCGGGAAGGGTCTTTTGATAGTAGGCAACCGCTCCCAGCGAGGAGAGGGAGAAGGCCGCCCAGAGGGCCGCTGCCAGCCCGCATATTTTTTGAATCTGTTTTTTCAACGCAAATCGCCTGCCTTTACCTCCTTACTGTTTGCCCGCCCGCCTGCAATTATAAAAGGAAAAAATTCGCGGCGGTGGGGGCAGAAGCGGCAAAGCCGCCTCCCATCAGTCTAGCGGCGCACAGTCGATTTTTTTTGTAAAATACTGGTCAAAAAGAAGGGGAAGACAGGGGACTTGTCACCTGCCCGGCGGAGGGCGATGGGTGGAGATAGGGGTGGGCGACGGAGCGACAAGCGCATTTTTGCCTCTCAATAGGCGGGGAGCGGCGGGCGAGAAGGAGCGGATAAAGGAATGGGCGACAGCCCAACCATTGCATGGTGAGGGCAAATACAGCCGCTCTCCTCTCTATGGTACAGACAGAAAAGCAAGTGATAAGACGGCAATCGCGTTTTTACACCCCAATGGGGAGAGCCCACAAGCGGGAAGCCACAAACGATGCTGCCTCTCTCTGCCACTGTGCGGATAAAAAATGAGCAACAGGGGGGCATTCGCATTTTGCACCCCAATAGGCAGAGGGCAGTGGACAGGAAGGGTAAACTTTAGACTCACTTCCCCTTTTCATTGTGCAGACAAAAGAATAGGCGAAGGGCAGCAATTGCGCTTTTACGTCTCAACGAACCGGAAGCGGCAGGCCGAAAGGAGCGGGCGATACACGCCCCTCCTCTGCGGTACAGGCAAAGGAGTGGACAATAGTTTTTTGCACCCCGATGAACAGGGAGCGGCAGACGTGACGGGGGGAACGGCCCGAACACCTCCCTTTCACGGTGCAAGCAAAAAGACAGACAACCGTGCGGCAATCGCGTCCCTATACTGCAATGGACTGGAGTACAGGCAGAAAGGGGCGGACGGCACACCCTCCCCCTTCCTTTTATAGGGTGGGCCAAGGGACGAGCAGCAGAGCAACCATTGCGCTTTTGCACCCTAGGGGATAAGAGGCGGCGGGCGGAAAAAGGGGGGGTACAACACGACCTTCTCCCCCTCCCCTTCCCAAGTGCGGACAAAAACTAGGCAACAGCACAACACCTGCCATTTTCCCACCCCGATAGACGGGGCATGGCGGACTGGAAAGGCGTGAACGGCCCCCGCCCTCCCCCTTCCACACTAGAGAAAAGCGCCCTGGAGGGAGCCGTTCAGGCTCGCTCCAGGGCGCTTTTTCAAAAGGGGTGGATTACTCCCCTTCGCTCTCTTTCAGGGCATCGGCCTCTTCGGTGGAGTAGACCACGTTGTTCTCGCTGGAAGAGAAGCCGTAGTCGTCATCCCGCTCTTCCCGCTTGGGGCTGTCCAGCAGGGCGCGGATGGACAGGCTGACCCGCTTGCGGTCGATGTCGGCCTCGGTGATCTTCACCTCGACCTCCTGTCCGACCTGCAGGGCGTCGGCCACCTTCTCGACCCGCTCGTTGGAGATCTGGCTGATGTGGATCAGGCCGTCCACACCGTCGATGATCCGGGCAAAGGCGCCAAAGGAGGTGATGGAGACGATCTGCACCTTGATGACGTCGCCGACATGGTAGTCTCTTTGGAAGATGGCCCAGGGGTTGTCCTCGGTCTTCTTGTAGCCCAGGGAGATCTTCTTGTTCTCAAAGTCCACGTCCTTGACGTAGACCTCGACGGTGTCGCCGACTTTGACCACCTCGCTGGGGTGCTTGATGCGCTTCCAGCTCAGCTCGCTGATGTGAACCATGCCGTCCACACCGCCCAGGTCGATGAAGGCGCCGTAGGAAGTCAGGCTCTTGACGGTGCCGGTGTAGTGCTTGCCGATTTCAACGGACTGCCAGAAGGCCTCGGCAACAGCCTTGTTGCGCTCGGCCAGAACGGCTTTGATGGAGCCGATGGCGCGGGCCCGGCGCTCGTTGATCTCAATGACCTTGAATTCGGCCTCGGTGCCCTTGAGGGCGTTGAGGTCGTCGTTGCGGCGGAGGGTCGCCAGGGAGGCGGGGACGAACACCTTGATGCCGTAGCAGCTGACCAGCACGCCACCTTTGATGACGTCGGTGACGGTGCCGGTGAGGATGGCGTCCTCCTCCTGGGCCTTGACGATCTTGTCGAAGCCCTCGATGGCGTCGTAGCGCTTTTTGGACAGCTGGACGGTGCCTTCCTGATCGTTGACCCGCAAAACGATCACGTTGATCTCATCGCCTTTTTTGACGATGTCGTCCGCCGACGCGTTGGGATCGTTGGTGAGCTCGCTCAGGGCGACAAAACCGGTGTGCTTGGTGCCAATATCGACGGTCACCTCATTGGGGGCGATGCTGGTGACTACGCCCTTGAGGCGCTGGCCGGTATATATTGGCTTGAGGCTCTCCTCCAGTGCTTCTTCAAAGCTGAAGTCTTCGCCTTGAACGTCGTTTTGCAGTTCACTCATTGTATGTAGTACCTCCTTGATTATACACGCCGGAGTCGAAGCACCAGCGGTAACTCCTATTATTTTAGCATACAAACCGCGCTGTTGCAACAGTTCATCCGCAGTTTCTACCAGGATTGTGGGGCAATTTTTTTCGCAAACCTCCCGCAATTTGGCGGTGTTGGAGCTTTTTCGGTCCCCCACCACCACCATCAGCCCGCTCTCCTTGGAGAGGGCCTCGGCTTCCTGCTGCCGGCTGGCCGTGGCCGAGCAGATGGTGGAGAAGACCGAGAGGCCGGGAAAGAGGGCCTCGGCCTCGGCCACCGCCTCTTTCCAGAGGGCCACGTTGAAGGTGGTCTGGCTGACCATCGACACCGGGCGGTCGGAGAAGTCCCCCTCCTTTGCCAGGCGGCGCAGCTCCCCGGCGGTGGAGAAGACCCGCACCTCGCCGGGGCAGTGGCCGACGATCCCCACCACCTCGGGGTGATCGGGGTCCCCGGCGACCAAGACCAGGTCCCCCGCCTCCGAGCGCTCCCTCACGATCTGATGGATCTTTGCCACAAAGGGGCAGGTGGCGTCCACCCAGTCGATCCCCGCCACCTCGATCTGCGCGTAGACCGAGGCGGGGACCCCGTGGGAGCGGATGACCAGGGTCTCCCCCTCCCCCACCTCGGCGGGGGAAGTGACCGTGCGCACCCCGCGGCGCTCCAGGTCGGCCACCAGGTGGGTGTTGTGGATGATGGGCCCCAGGGTGCACACCCGCTTCCCCTGTTCCAGCAGGTCATAGACCTGTTTGACCGCCCGGTCCACCCCAAAGCAAAAACCCGCGGTCTTCGCCAAAATCACCGGCATGACAATTCCTCCAGCAGGGTCGCCATCCGCTCGGTGAGCAGGGCCTTGGCCCCCTTGAGCTGGGAGGCGGCCTTCATGTCGGTCAGCCCCAGCTCCTCATTGCGGATGAGGGCGCCGTAGCGCACATATACGGGGGCAAAGGGGTGCATCCCCTTGGGGGCGCAGATGGCCACCGGCAGGATGTCGGCCCCGGTCTGGGCCGAGACCACGATGGCCCCCGACTTGAGCTTGAGCAGCTTGCCGGTCTTGGAGCGGGTCCCCTCGGGAAAGACGCCGAGGATCTTCCCCTCCTTCACCACCTCTTTGGCCCGGTCCAGGGCGGAAGTGTCCCCCTTGCCCCGGTCCACCGGGAAGGCCCCCAGGGCCCGCAGCAGCCGGCCGGTGAAGTGGCCCTTAAAGAGCTCGATCTTGGCCATGTAGCAGATCTGCTGGCGCACCGGCAGGGCCACAAAGATGGGGTCCAGGTCGCTGATGTGGTTGGAGCAGAAGACGTAGCCGCCCTGGGGGGGCAGGTTCTCCCGCCCCTCGTAATGCACCCGGTAGAGGGCGCGAAAGATCACGTTGACCACCCCGTGGGCAAAACGGTAAAAACTCATAGCCGGTCCCCCAGACGCTGGCGGATGAGGGTGCAGACCGCGTCCACGCTCTCCGCCAAATTCAGCTCGCTGGTGTCCACCAGCACCGCGTCCGCAGCCTGTTTGAGGGGGGCGGCCTCCCGGTGGCTGTCGTCGTAGTCGCGCTGCTGGATGTCCCGCAGCACCTCCTCATAGGGCATGGGGCTCCCCTTCTCCTCCAGCTCCTTGCAGCGGCGCTGGGCCCGGGCCTCGGGGGAGGCGGTGAGGAAAATTTTCAAATCGGCGTCGGGCAGCACCACGGTGCCGATGTCCCGCCCGTCCATGATGACGCTGTTCTTGCGGGCCAGGGAGCGCTGGGTCTCCATCAGGAAATCCCGCACCTCCTGCACCGCCGAGACCTGGGAGGCGGCCTTGCTCACCTGGGGGGAGCGGATGAAGTCGCTCACGTCCTCGCCGCCGACAAAGACCCGCTGCTGGCCCTCGACAAAGCGCAGGTCCACCTGCAGCCCCGGCAGCAGGGCCTTGATGGCCGCGGTGTCGGTCAGGTCGGCCCCCACCTGCAGGCCGTGATAGCCGATGGCCCGGTAGAGGGCCCCGGTGTCCACGTAGATGAAGCGCAGCGCCCCGGCCGCCGTGCGGGCGATGGTGCTCTTGCCCGCGCCGGCGGGCCCGTCAATGGCAATGGATAACATATCTGTTCGTCCTCCTCGAAATCGGTGGTAATGGCGCCCCCTTCGGGGCAAAAGCCGCCCCGGAGGGCGGCCGGTAGAAAAAGGAAAAGGGTCACCGGGGCTGGGCCAGGATGTCCCGGGCCGCGGCCACGGCGGTGGAAAAGGCGATCTGCAAGTTGAAGCCGCCGGTGTAGCCGTCCACATCCAGCACCTCGCCCACAAAATAGGCGCCTGGGCAGCGCTTGGACTGGCAGGAGCCGGGGTCCACCTCCCGCACCGAGACGCCGCCGCGGGTGACGATCCCCTCGGCCGCGGGGCGGAAGCCGGAGACGGTGAGGGGCAGATCCTTCATCACCCGCACCATCTCCCCCCGCTCGGCCTGGGTGAGCTGGTTGACCTTCTTCTCGCCGGGGATACCGGTGAGGGCCACATAGCTGCCGATGAGCTTTTGCGGCAGCAGTTTGCCCAGGGCGTTTTGCAGGTTTTTGTTCCGGTACTCCTCAAAGTCCCGCAGCAGTCGGCGGTCCAGCGCCTCGCGGGTGAGCCCGGGCTTCAGGTCGATGTGCAGCCGATAGCGCCCGGGCGCGTCCTCCATGTGGCAGGAGGCGGAGAGGACCAGCGGCCCCGATACCCCGAAGTGGGTGAAGAGCATCTCCCCCAGCTCGCAGAAGACCGGGCGCCTCTTCCCCACCTCCTCCACCGTGAGGGTGACGTTTTTCAGGGAGAGGCCCTGGCAGTTTTTGCACCACTGTTCGCCGCAGCGCAGGGGCACCAGGGAGGGCCCCGGCGGGGTGACGGTGTGGCCCAGCTGGCGGGCGAAGCGGTAGCCGTCGCCGGTGCTGCCGGTCTGCGGGTAAGAGAGGCCGCCGGTGGCCACCACCACCCGGTGGGCGGAGACGGCGCCCCCCTCTTTGAGGGACAGCGAAAAGGGCGCGCCGGGGGCGACTGCCTCCACCTCGCCCTGGCGAAATTCCACCCCCTGGGCCCGGCACCAGTTGGTCAGGGCGTCCACCACATCGCCGGCCCGGTCGCTCTGGGGGAAGACCCGGTCCCCCCGCTCGGTCTTGAGGGGGACCCCCAGCCCCTCAAAAAAGGCCATGGTATCCTGCGGGGTGAAGCCGTAGAGAGCCGAGTAGAGAAAGCGGGGGTTGCGGGGGACGTTTCGCAGAAAGTCCTCCACCTCGCAGTTGTTGGTCAGGTTGCACCGGCCCTTGCCGGTGATGCGCAGCTTTTTGCCGGGCTGGTCGTTCTTTTCCAGCAGGAGGACCGGCAGTCCCCCCTGCCCGAGCAGTCCGGCCGCCATCAGCCCCGCTGGGCCGCCGCCGATCACCGCGGCGCTGTACACTCTCTCCATCTCCACTCCTCACACCTCGCCGATATTCTCGTAGACCTGGTCCTCGTTCCACATGGTCTCCAGCTTGCCCAGGGTGGCAAACACCTCGGTCTGCTTGCGC
This sequence comes from Bittarella massiliensis (ex Durand et al. 2017), assembly GCF_009876955.1. Lineage (NCBI taxonomy): Bacteria > Bacillati > Bacillota > Clostridia > Eubacteriales > Oscillospiraceae > Bittarella (ex Durand et al. 2017) > Bittarella massiliensis (ex Durand et al. 2017). The sequence continues at coordinate 485,165 of NZ_WWVY01000002.1, forward strand.
TGGCCCAGGGCCACGATCAGGGCGTTGATGAGGCTGAGAGGGGCCACCAGCGAGTCCACAAAGGAGATCATCTCGCTCTTGGCGTAGAGGACGGTGTCGGCCATGGCGGCGATGGGGGACTTTTCGCTGTCGGTGATGGAGATGACCTTGGCCCCGCTCTTGGCCGCACAGGTCAACGCCCGCACCGTCTTTTTGGAGTAGCGGGGGAAGCTGATGCCCAGGATCACGTCCCCCTCGCCGATGCGGACGATCTGCTCAAAGACGTCGGAGCCCTTGTCCTCGCTGACGAGGTGGACGTTTTCAAAGATCATGTTGAAGTAGTAGGCGGTGAAGGAGGAGAGGGAGGAGGCCCCCCGCATCCCCACGATGTAGATGCGCCGGGCCTCCAGCAGGGTCTCGACGGCGCGGTTGAAGTCCTCGCTGGAGACGGCCTGCTCGGTCTTGCGGACGGTGGCGATGTCCAGCTCCAGCACCCGGGAGAGGACGTCCCGGTCGCCGATCTGCTCGGAGGTGACCCGCATCCGCTGCACGGCGCTGAGGTTTCTCTTGATGAGCTCTTTGAGGGAGCGCTGGAACTGGGGGTAGCCCTCAAAGCCCACCTCCATGGCAAAGCGGACCACGGTGGACTCGCTGACCCCCACCTCCCGCCCCAGCTTGGAGGCGGTCATAAAGGCGGCCTTGTCGTAGTTTTCAAAGATGTAGCGGGCAATCTTCTTCTGCCCCTTGGAAAACTGGCCCATCTTCTCCTCGATGGTGTGTAGCAAACTGCTCAAAATCCTCTCCCTGCCTCTCTGCCCCGCGCCGGCCACAAAAAAGGCGGGCGTCCGCGCATGGGCGTCTGCCACTCGGCGTATAATGGAATGGACGCCGCTGGGAAAGCGGCTGTTTTTTACCGAATTTGTCAACACTATCAGTGTATCGTTGCGGGGCCAAAATTGCAAGGAATTTTTGCCCCTTCTCCCCCTTTTTTGCAGGAAATGATGGCAGCTTCTTGCAAAATGCCGTCCGTGCCGGGGCGAACTCCCAAAAATGGCGGCAAAACCGGCAAAGGCGTGGATTTTGCAGGGGAAATGTGGTATATTCTATGGGAACTCATCGCCCATCCTATTTCGCGGGGGCCTGCGCCCCCATCCCTGAGACTATATTCGAGGTGTGCGCAACATGGCAGTTATCTACGAGGACTTGCTCAAGGGCAAACAGCACGTTCATTTCATCGGCATCGGCGGGTCGGGGATGTTCCCCCTCGCCCAGATCCTGCACGACAAGGGCTATTTCATCACCGGCTCGGACAACAACGAGACCGACACCCTGGCCCTGGTGCGGGGGCTGGGGATCCCGGTGCACCTGGGCCACGACCCCAAAAACATCGAGGGGGCCGACTTGGTGGTCTACACCGCGGCCATCATGAAGGACAATCCCGAGCTGCTGGCGGCCAAGGCCTCCAACGCCACCGTCATCGAGCGCTCGGTGCTGCTGGGGGTCATCTCCCGCCAGTATCCAAACGCCGTCTGCATCTGCGGCACCCACGGCAAGACCACCTCCACCGCCATGCTCACCCAGCTGCTGCTGGACTGCGGGGCCGACCCCACGGCGGTCATCGGCGGCAAGCTGCGCAGCATCGGCGGCAACGGCCGGGTGGGGAAGAGCGAGACCTTCGTCTGCGAGTCCTGCGAGTATGTGGACACCTTTTTAAAGCTCAGCCCCGACGTCTCGGTGGTCCTCAACATCGACCGGGACCACCTGGAGTACTTCAAAAATCTCGAGAACATCATCCGCTCCTTCAACGCCTTCAACAAGATGGCCAGCAAGATGGTCATCGTCAACGGGGACGACGAGAACTCCATGAGATCCCTGGACGGGGTGACGGTGCCCATCCTCACCTTCGGCACCAAGGAGGGGCTCGACTACACCGCCGAGAACATTGCCGTGGAGCGGGGGGTCTTTTACCAGTACGACCTCTGTCACCGGGGCGAGACCCTCTGCCGGATCCGGCTGGGGGTGCCGGGGCGGCACAACGTCCTCAACTCCCTGGCCGTCTGTGTGGCGGCGCTGCAGTGCGGGGTCACCCCCGCCCAGCTGGAGGAGCACCTGCCCCACTTCGGCGGGGCGGGCCGCCGGTTTGAATTTTTGGGGGAGGTGAACGGCTTCACCGTGGCCGACGACTACGCCCACCACCCCGCCGAGCTGGAGGCGACCCTCAAGGTGGCCACCCAGATGGGCTACAACAAGGTGTGGGCGGTCTTTCAGCCCTTCACCTTCTCCCGCACCTCGATCCTGCTGGACGACTTTGCGCGGGTCCTGCAGATCGCCGACCGGGCGGTGATCACCGCCATCATGGGCGCGAGGGAGATCAACACCTACGGCATCCACGCCAAGGACCTGGCCGACAAGGTGCCCGGCAGCGTACAGTTGGACACCTTCCCCGAGGTGGCCGACTACCTGCTGGCACACGTGGAGCCGGGCGATCTGGTGCTCACCCTGGGCTGCGGCGACGTGTACAAGATCGACAAGCTGCTGCTGGGAGAGAAAAAGAACTGACAGAGGGCGCCCGGCAGCAACTGCCGGGTGCCTTTTTTTGCTGGGAGGGAGGAATTTTGATGGAGAGAAAACCCACCGGCACCGTCTACCTGCTCTGCGGCAAGACCGGCAGCGGCAAGAGCACCTTTGCCCGGACCTGGCAGGCCGAGCGGGGGGCCGCCCTGCTCTCGGCGGACGAGCTGATGCTCGCCCTCTTCCCCGAGTACCTGGGGGAGGCCCACCGGGCGGTCTGGGAGCGGTGCCGCACCTACCTGCTGGCGAGGGCGGAGGAGATCGCCCTGGCCGGGGCGGATGTGCTGCTGGACTTCGGCTTTTGGAGCGCGGCGGAGCGGGCCGAGACCCGGGCCCGGTTCGCCGAGGCGGGGGTGCCGGTCAAGCTGCTCCTCTTCACCGCCCCCGCCGACCTGCGCGCCCGGCGGCTGGCGCGGCGAAATGCCGACGCCCAGGGGCGGGAATACCGCATCGGCCCCGCGATGCAGGCCCTCTTCGACAGCCGCTTCGAGCCCCTCGCCGAGGGGGAGGCCGACTGGGTGATCCGCCCCGGCGACAAGCTGCCCGACTGCATCGGATAAAGTCGGATAAAGGGAGAGGAAGGCCCCGCAGAAACATCTGCCGGGCCTTCCTCTCTGGCTGCCTCCCCCCACCGGGAGGGGCAAAAAAAGCGCCCGGAAAGCAGCCTCTGCAGCGCCTTCCGGGCCTCTCTCTGTTTTTGACAGTTCATTTTGCCGGGTCAAAGGCCCCGTCACTGGGTGGGCAGGGTGGTGACCCCCACGTAGTGAAAGCCCCCGTCCCCGGCCCCCTCGATGGAGATGCGCCGCCGCCGCAGGAGGGACCCCCGTTCGCCGTCCACCGTCCGCTCGTAGACACTCACCGAAAGGCTCATCAGCGACCCGCCCACCTGCCAGTCGTCCAGCGCAAACAGGTATTCGCGGGGAACGGGGCGGTAGATGAGGGCGTAGCTCTCCCGCTCGGGCAGGTAGCGCTCGCTCTCCCGCACCCACTGGGGCGGCACCCCAAAGTAGCGCTGGCAAACCCCCTCCACCTCGTCCTGGGGAAAGAGGTAGCCGGAGAGCTCGTCCGCCGACGCGGCCCCGTAGTTGTAATAGGGGCGATCCGGCGCCCGGTTGTCGGGGTAAAGGGGGAGATAGTAACCCAGCACCACCAGAGTGTCGGGGGACAGTTGGTCGGCACTGGTCCAGTCGGGCGCCTCGGCCGCCAGCCAGCGGCAGCGGTCCAGGTAGACGTCGATCACCTGGCTCTCGCTGAGATCGACGGGAAAGTAGCTCTCCCCCGCCGGGACAGAACTGCTCTCCACCCGGTTGGGGGCAGCGGGGGTACAGCCCGCCAAAAGGGCGCACAGCAGCGCCACCGCCAACACCCGTCCCATCCGCTTCACAGAGACCGCCCCCTTTCCGCCCAATTTCCCCCTCTAGTATAGTCGAAGGGCGGAAAAAGGAACAGGGGGCGGTGTGCTTTTTTAAACTTCTTGTGCTGTCTGTCGAAAAAAGGGATCAAAAAGCAGCGCTTCGCACAAGGGAAACCTGTCGAAATAAGGCGAACGCCGCGGACGGCGAAGGCCCCTTTAAAACTGGTTGTAGAGGAATTGGGGGGCGGTGGAGAAGTCGGTGCAGAGCAGCCCGATGTAGATGCCAATAAAGAGGAGGAAGAAAAAGGCTGTCCACCCCAGGAAGGAGAGCCAGGGGTTGCCCTTAATCCGCCTGATAAAACTGGTAAATCTGTTCATCTAGATACGCCCATCCCTTCCAGCCCAGGTGCATGATGTCTCTCAAAAAATAGGGCTCGTATTCCCGGTCGGAGTAGTCGGCCAGCTGCACCCCGTTTTGCTCGGCGATGTTGCGGATGTTTTGGTAGTACTGCTTTCTGTCCTCTTGAGGGAACCCGGTGTAGTCGTACCAGTAGCCGTTGACCGGCACGCTCACCAGCATGATTTCGATCCCCAACTCCTTGGCCACCTGCAAGAACAGCCGCAGGTCGTCGTACTCCGGCGACACCTTGAAGCTGGAATCCCGCTCTGAATTGCGGGCGGTATAGCCCCGGGCGCGAATGAGCTGTTGGTAGTATTTGTCCTCTATATAAAAGGAATTGTTGGTGCAGAGGCTCTTCCCCTGCTCCTCCCCCTGCTGGCGCAGGGCCGCCCAGTCAATCTCCCCAGCGTGGACTGTCGTCTCGCTGGGCTTGACCGAGGCGATAAAGGGGGTGTAGCGGTGTTCCGCCTGCTGGTGGGGGTATGTCTGGGTGCGCCAGACGTTGTAGTCCGACTGCAGCCCCGAAAAGAGATTCCCCACCCCCAGCTGCAGGTAGTCCAGGGGGTCGAGGTCCCCGGTGAGGTAGATCTTCTCGTAGGTCTCCACCTGCTTTTTGCGCTCGGGGTCCTTGACGAGGAGCTCCTTGCACCGGCGCAAGATCTTCCGCTTGGTCTCGTCTGTCACCTGCTCGTTTTTCATAAAGGCGTCAAACATCTGCAGGTAAAACCGGCTGGCGAAGGTCTCGGGGTAGACCCCCGGCTTGTAAAACCACTGGGGGGAGAGGATAAAGACCGCCTTTTTGTTGGCCATCTGATCCGACAGGGCCGCCAGATTGATGGCCTGGTTGAGGCTCTGGGTCCCCGGCACCCCCAGCAAAACCGTGTTGAAGTCGGAGTTTCCGCTGCCAAACACCAGCTGGGGGTGGGTGCTCTCCTCGTGTAGCGTCAGTTCCGACGACCCCAGCACCAACAGACTGCTCTCGTCCCGAAGGGCGGAAAAGGCGTTTGGCGAATAGTTCTTCTCCAGACTGGTGTCGTAGATGAGCTGCCGCTGCAGGCTGCCCTCCAACTGGCCGCGGAAATAGCGTCCCGACCCCCAGATGCAGCCCAGGGCCAGCACCAGGGCCAGCAGGGCGGCAGTTGCCCTCTTCACGCCTGGGCGCTCCTCTGGGCGATGAGGGCGATGATCTTGCGGGGGGTATTCATCTCTTCCCGCTCCAACTCGGAGGGGGAGATGACGACCCCAAAGCGGTCCTCAATGTCCACCAGCAGCTCGGTAAAGCCCAGGGAGTCGATGAGCCCGGTCTCAAAGAGCTCCACGTCCAGGTCCTCCCGCACCACCTCGTCGTCGCAGAGTTCCACCAACATCTCCAAAACGTTTTCTTCCATTGCAGTTGCTCCTTTCTATAATGGCCGCCCCGGCGGCGCGATGCGCGGTTTTCCCCCCGGGGGGTCAGATGAGTTTTGCCAACACGGCCCTTCCCGCCTCGGCCATGGCCCCCGAGAAGATGAGGAACCCCACCATCACCAACTGCAGGGTGACAAACCAGGAGAGGGCCTTGTACCACCCCTTGTCCCGGTTTCTCTTGTAAAAGGCCGACTTTTTCTGGTAGATTTCAGTGAGGGCCAACAGCATCCCGTGGTAGAGGCCATAGGCGATGTAGCAGCCGGTGAACCCGTGCCAGAGGCCCATCACCAGCATGTTCACGACCAGCCCCGCCGCCGCCCCGTTCAGGCGGCTGGAAAACCACTTTTTGCGGATGGCGTTCATCATAAAGCGGGAGAAGAGAAAGTCCCGGAACCAGTGGGAGAGGGTGATGTGCCAGCGGTTCCAGAAGTCCTTCATGTCCACGCTCAAAAAGGGCTTGTCGAAGTTCTCCGGGGTGCGGATGCCCAGGATATAGCTGACCCCGATGGCCATCAGGCTGTAGCCGGCAAAGTCGAAAAAGAGGTAGAAGCCGTAGCTGTACCCGTACCCCGCCAGCGGCAGGGGGCGGTAGCGGTGGGCAAAGCGGCCCATCACCTGGTAAAACAGCTGGGAGAGGGCGTACTTGTAAAAGAGCCCCAGGGCGATCTTCTGCAGCCCCGTCCCCAGCAGTTTGCGGTACTCCTCCCGGGAATAGACGGTATGCCAGTCCGCCAGAAAGCGGCGGCTGCGGTCGATGGGGCCCGAGCTGATGGCCGGGAAGAGGAGGAGGAAGCTGGAGAGCTCCAGCCCGCCCATCTCCTTGATGACCCCGTCGTATATCTCGATGATGACCTGCAGCACCTTAAAGCTCAAGTAGCTGATGCCCAGAAAGCCGAACACGCTCTTGCCAAAGAGGCCGGAGAACTTGTAGAGCAGAAGCGGCGCCAGGGCCAGGGCCACGAAGTGGCCGTAGATCACGCTGTTGCGGCCGAACTTGCGGCGCAGCAGCAGGTAGCCCTTGACGGCGTGCAGTTCCAGCAGATAAAAGCCCGCCAGCCAGAGCAACTGCGCCGGCTGCCCGCCGTACACCAGCCAGATAAAGAGCAGCGAGAGGGCGAAGCTGTACCCCTTGAGGGACCTTTCCCGCAGCCCCAACACCGCCGCCGGCACCAGGGCCGCCGCCAGCACCAAAAAGAAGCGCAGATCGCCGTAAAAACTCACCTTGCCAGCCCTCCCAGCGCCTTGCGGTCCACCTTGCCGTTGGCGGTCATGGGGAGGGCGTCCAGAAAGACGAATTTCTTGGGGATCATGTAGGCGGGGAGGAACTGGGCCAGCTCCCCCCTGGCCCGCTGAGAGGCGGCAAAGCCCCGCTCCCCCGGCCAGTCTGCCGCCACATAGGCCGTCAGGCTGCGGATGGTGCCGTCCCGCTCCTGGGGCAGCACTACCGCCCCCCGAACGCCCGGCAGCCGGCAGATGTTCTGCTCGATGTCCTCCAGCTCAATGCGGTAGCCGTGCAGCTTGATCTGCAGGTCCAACCGGCCGCAGTAGTGCAGCTGCCCGCCCCGCAGGTAGCCCTTGTCCCCGGTGCGGTAGAGGCGGTACTCGACCCCCGCCACCCGCCGGGTGCCGAAGGCGCGCGCGGTCAGGTCGGGGCGGCCGAAGTAGCCGCTGCTCACCGTGTCCCCCACGATGACGATCTCCCCCCGCTCCCCCTCGGGCAGGTCCTCCCCTTCCGGGCCGGCAATAAAAAGCCAGGTACCCGGCTTGGGGGCCCCCACCGGCAGGGGCTCGTCGGCGGCCGCCAGGGCGGGGGTGATCTCCACCTGGGTGATGGCCACGGTGGACTCGGTGGGGCCGTAGGTATTGATGACCTTGGCCCCGGGGAAGCGGCTGTGCAGCTTTTGGGCGGTGGCGTTTTGCAGCGTCTCCCCGCAGAAGAGGAAGAGCCTCATGTCGGGCAACAGAGTGCTGTCAAAGCGCCGGTCGGCCAGGCAGACCTCAGCAAAGGAGGGGGTGGAGACCCAGACCTGGGCCCCCGACCGCTCCAGAGAGGAAAAGAGGGCCGCCGCGTCCTGCTGTACCTCTTTGGGCAGGGTCCAGAGGGTGCCGCCGGTGTAAAAGGCGGTGTAGAGGTCCATCACCGACAGGTCAAAGGAAAAGGGGGCCTGGTTGAGAAAGACCCGGGGCGCCTCTGCCGGGAAGCCCTCCCCCAGCTGGGAGGACCAGTCCAAAAAGTGGTCGAGGCAGTCGGCGGTGATCTGCACCCCCTTGGGGGTGCCGGTGCTGCCGGAGGTGAAGAGGATGTAAAAGAGGTCCTCCCCCTCCACCGGGCGGAGGTCGACAGGGGGTCCTCCCCCCTCGGCCAGGGCGGTCAACTCGGCGGCGGCCAGCACCGGGCGGCCACAGGGGTCGGCCAGCGGCTCGGCGGCCAGCACCAGCGGCGGGTCAGCCGCCTCGACGGTGCGGGCCACCCGCTCGGGGGGAAGGGAGGTGTCCACCGGGCAGTAGCCCCGACCCGAGCGGACGCAGGCCAAAAAGCACAGGGGCACCAGAGGGCCCTTGTGTCCGTAGACCACCAGAGGAGCGCGGTTTTCCCCCAGGCGGCGCTCCAGCGCGGCGGCCAGACGGCCCGCCCCCTCCCACAATTGGCGGTAGGTCAGCTCCCCCTGGGGAGAGCGGTAGGCCAGGGCATCCGGCCGGGCGGCGGCGTGGCTGGCGATGGCGTCCAACAAGTTCATCGGCGATTCCCCTTCCTCGGGCCCCGCAATCGGCTATCAAACGATTGCAAAACCCAAAAACGCAGAAAAACAGCGGGGGCGCCGCTGTTTTTCACTGGTGTTGTCTTCCATTATAGGGTGGCGATAATTTCCTGTCAACCGGCAAGAGAGGGGGCAAAAACGGGATGGGTGCGCCACTTTTCAGGGACAAACCCCACCGCGGCGGGGTGTGGCGGGGAGGCGGCGGCTTTTCAGCCCCAAAAGGGCGGCAATAAATTCATAAAATCTTCAGCAGTTTTTGGGCTGCACGTCATAAAAAAGGGGAAAACTGCCCTGCCTGTGTCCCCTTTTGTGCTGAGCGCAGAGCAGTTTTTCCCCTCACAACTCTGCCCGGTGCGCCGATTTGCAATCCTCCCCCCCCCTTTTTCAGGCAGGTGGTTTCGCCGCCCCCACCCGTTTTGGCGCGCAGTACAAAGAGAGCAGCTCGCCAATCCGTGCAGCCACCCTTCCCGCCGCTTTGGGCAGGGCTGCCAAAAAGCACCAGCCCGAGAGGAGGCTGGGTCTCTCCTCTCCCTTTACACTGCACCCGCCAAAAGGGCGCCGATATATCCGGCGCCCTTTTGAAAATGGGGGGGAGATCGTATGCCCGATAGGAAGAGGGGTGGCGTCCCCCGCCCCATCGGTATGGCTGCCTATGCGTCGGGAAAGACCGCCGCGCGAAAGCGTCGGCAGGCGGCCTCGACGCCGTCGGGCTGAGAAAAGACTGCAAAGGCCCCAGCCACCAGGGCGTCTGCCCCGGCGTCTGTACAGGCGCGACCGTTTTCCGGGCCGATGCCCCCGTCCACCTCGATGAGGAGGGGCCGGCCCAGGGTGCGGCGGAGGGCAGCCAGACGGCCCACCCGCTCCACCGTGCCGGGGAGGAACGCCTGTCCCGAAAACCCGGGCTTTACCCCCATCAGGAGCACCCAGTCACAGAGGTCCAGATAGGGGCTCAGGGCCTCCACCGGCTCGTCGGGGTTCAGGGCCAGGCCGGGGGCGATCCCCGCCCGGCGCATTTCCCTTAAAAGGGCGGCGGTGTCCACCGGGCAGCCCAGGTGAAAGGCCGCCCGCTCCACCCGGTTCTGGGTCAGTTGGGGGAGGTAGTCCCCCGGATTTTCCACCATCAGGTGGCAGTCCACCGGCAGGGGCGAGGCGGTGCGGACCGCCCGGATGAGGTCAAAGTTGAGGCAGAGGTTGGGAACGTAGTGGCCGTCCATGATGTCCAGGTGATACCAGTCGCAGCCGCCCCGCTCCAGGGCGCGCAGGTCGTCGCCCAGGTGGAGCCAGTCGGCGCAGGCCAGGGTCGCGGTGAGGATGCCCATTTGATTCGCCTCCCCTTTCTAGCGGGTGCCCGAGATCTTCGAGTAGGGCTGCCCCGAGGCCGCGGGGCCGGTGGCCCCCTTGATGGTGAGGGCCAGTACGATGATGCTGGCCACATAGGGGATCATCTGCACGAACTCGTGGGGGATGGGCGAATTGGGGATGATTTGAATGTAGAGCTGCACTGCGTCAAAGAGGCCAAAACACATGGCTGCGGCAAAGGCCCCGGTGGGGGTCCAGCGGCCCATGATGATGGCGCCCATGGCCAGATAGCCCCGGCCGGCCACCATCCCCTCCTGGAACAGGTTCATCTGCCCCACCGAGAGGAACGCACCGGCCAGCCCGCCCAGGAAACCGGAAATCAAAACGCCCAGAAACCGCATGGCCCCCACGTTGATGCCGGCGGTCTCGGCCGCCCGGGGATGTTCGCCGCAGGCGCACATCCGCAGCCCCAGCGGGGTTTTGAAGAGGACGAAGTTGCAGACAAACAGCAGGATGAGGGCGATGTAGACGATGGGGGAAAAGTCGGCCAGGATGTTCCCCACCAGGGGGATGGGGCGCAAAAACTCGGTGGTGGCAATGGTGTTGACGGTGGGGGACATCCCCTTTTGCCCGAAGATGGCCTGCAGCCCCACCGAGCAAAAGCCGGTGGCCAGCAGCACCAGGGCCTGGGAGGAGACCCCCTGCGCTCCGCCGCAGACGATGGAGACAAAGCCGTGGATGGCCGAGATGACCACGCCGACGAGGACGGCCAGGAGAACGCCGAACCAGGGGTTGCCGGTCCAGTAGGAGCCCAGCACCGCCAGGAAAGCGCCCATACTCATAATGCCCTCGAGGCCGATGTTGAGGATGCCCGTGCGCTCGGAGATGGTGGCCCCCATGGCGGTGATGGCGATGGGGGTGCCCAGACGGATGGTGGCCAAAACGATGTAAGACAGGGCGCTAAGCATGTGCCACACCTCTCTTCTGTGCTTTTTTCATGAGGTAGCGGATAAAGTTTTCGGAGCAGACAAAGATGATGATCAGCCCCTGGACGATGGAGACGAATTCGGAGGAGACCCCGGTGCTCATCTGCATCAGCGCCGCGCCGTTGCGCATGGCGCCGAAGAGGAAGGCGGTGAGCAAAACGGCGATGGGATTGCTCTTGGCCAGCAGGGCCACGGCAATGCCGGTGGGGCCGTAGCCGGGGGAGTAGTCGGCAAACACCCGGAAGACCGAGCCGTGGATCTCCAAACAGCCTCCGAGCCCGGCGAGGGCGCCGGAGATGAGAAGGGCCAAAAACATGTTGCGGTCGACATTGATGCCGGCGGAGCCGGAGGCATTTTTGTTGATGCCGGTGGCCCGCATCTCATAGCCCCACTTGGTCTTGTTGATGAAGATGTAGACCACGATCACAGCGAGGACGGCGATCAGGATGCCCGAATTGATGTTGTAGGGCCGCCCGATGAGGGCGGGCAGGCGGGCGGCGTCCTGCATCTTCTCGGTGGCCGAGAGCTGGCCCCCCGAGGTGACGAAGACGCTGATGACCAGATAGGTCAGCAGGAACTTGGCGATGTAGTTGAACATGATGGTGGTAAAGACCACGCCCACGTTCTTTTTCAGCCGCAACCAAGCGGGGATAAAGGCCCAGGCCATGCCGCCCAGCATGCCGCAGAGCAGGCAGACCGGCAGGTGGATGATCGCCGGCAGCTTGAGGTAGATGCCCGCCAGGCAGCCCAGCAGCGCGCCGATGATGAGCTGGCCCTCGACGCCGATGTTGAAGACCGAGCCCTTTCTGCCCACGGCGATGGCCAGGCCGGCCAGGATGATGGGGATCATCCGGTTGATGGTGCCCGCAATGGCGCTGGGGGTACCCAGCGCCCCCTTGAAGAGGGAGGCGTAAGCGGTGAGGGGATTGACCCCCAAGATGGCGAGGATGATGCCGCCGGTGATGATGGAGAGCGCAAAGGCGATGAGGGAGATGGAGCACTCCAACCCCATTGCGCGCAGCTTCTCCGAACTCGGTTTCTTAAATTTTTTGGTGGGTCTCTCCTTCGCGGCCACCGAAGGGGGCCGCTCAGCGGTTGACTGCTTCATCGATATCCTCCTCTCCGTCTACACCCAGCATGTACTGCCCCAGAAGCTCTTTGGTGATCCCCTCGTTTTTCAGCACCTTGACGATGCGCCCTTTGAAGAGGACGGCAATGCGGTCGCTGACCTGTAAGATCTCATCGAGTTCGAGGGAGAAAAGGAGGACCCCTTTTCCGGCGTTTCGCGCCTCCACCAGTTTTTCCTGCACAAAGGAGATGGCCCCCATGTCCAGGCCGCGGGTGGGCTGGATAGCCATGATCATCTCGGGGTTGGCGCTCATCTCCCGGGCAATGATGATTTTTTGCTGATTGCCGCCGGAGAGCTTGCCGGTGGGGTCGTCCAGGCTGCCGCAGCGGATGTCGAAATCCTCCTGGAGCTTCTGTGCGTTCTGGTCGACCTTTTTGCGGTCCAAAAAGGCCCCGTACTTGAGGAAGCGGCGCTGGTCTTGAAACCCGAGGACCAGATTTTCCTTGACCGAGAAATCCAGCACCAGGCCGTCCTTGTGCCGGTCCTCGAAGATGACCCCCACCCCTTTTTTCTTGATTTCCTTGACCCCCATCTGGGAGATGTCCTCCCCCTTAAAGGTGAGGCTCCCCTCGCTGGGGTGCAGCTTGCCGCAGATGATGTTCTCCAACTCCTCCTGGCCGTTGCCGTCCACCCCCGCAATGCCGAGGATCTCGCCCCGGTGCAGTTGCAGGTCGATCTGATGGAGTTTTTGAACCCCCTGGCGGGTCTTGTAGGAGAGATTGTTCAGGTCCAACAGCACCTCGCTGTTGTCCACTTGGACGCGCTCGCCGCCCCCCATGATCACCTCTCGCCCGACCATCAGCCGCGCCAGCTCCGCCTGATTTACTTCGGAGATGGGCTTGGTGCAGACCACCTTGCCGCGGCGGATAACGGTGACCTGGTCGGATATCTTCTCCACCTCGGCCAACTTGTGGCTGATAAAGATGATGGTCTTGCCGCTGTCCCGCAGCCGCATGAGGATGTCACAGAACTCGTCGATTTCCTGGGGGGTGAGGACGGCAGTGGGCTCGTCGAAGATGAGGATCTCCGCCTTGCGGTAGAGGATCTTCAAAATTTCCACCCGCTGCTGCATGGTAACCGACAGTTCACTGACCTTTGCGCTGGGGTCGATGCCCAGCCCGTACTGTTCGGAGAGCTGGCGCACCTCCCTCTCCGCTTTGGGGTAGTCGATTTTCAACCGGCTGCCCACCTCCATCCCCAGAATGATGTTCTGGGTGACGGTGAATTTGGGGATGAGCATAAAGTGCTGATGCACCATGCCCAGCCCGCTGGCGATGGAGTCTTTGGGGGAGTGAAAGCGGACTTCCTTGCCCCGCAGATAGATGCTCCCCTCGTCAGGTTGGTTGAGTCCGTAGAGAATGCCCATCAGGGTGGATTTGCCCGCCCCGTTCTCCCCCGCCAGGGAGTGGATCTCCCCCTGTTCGATGTCGAGCGAAATGTGGTCGTTCGCAATCACGCCGGGGTAGATTTTGGTGATTCCCTTTAGCTCGATGATCTTCTCCCGCACCTCTGGTTCACGCCCTTTCTGTGCAGCCGGACGGCGGCCTTTTTTCGAGGCCGCCGTCCGCCGTTCTATTTACGCCGGGAACTGGAAGCTGTCAAACTCTTCCTTGGTGGCCGGAACTTTGATTTTGCCGTCGATGACATCCTTGCGCAGGGCCTCCACCTGATCGATGGTCTCCTGGGGGATGGTCGCCTTCAGGGTCTCGTTGGTGGTGTAGAGCAGGTCCACGCCCTCTTCTTTCAAGCCCATCTCCACCGGGGTGCCGCCCTTGAAGCTTCCCTCGGCAATCTCTTTGAGGAAGCGGTAGCAGGTGTTGTCCACCCGTTTGACCTGGCTGGCGACGATGCGGTCGGGCATCAGGTGGAACTGCCCGTCGGCAGCGCCAAAGGTCCAGCAGTTCCCGCCGCGCTCAGAGGAGGCCTGGAAGACGCCCACGTTGCAGGCCGCAGCCGCCGGGGCGATGTAGTCGACCCCCTGGTCATAGAGCATGTTGGCGATTTCCTTGCCCTTGTTGACATCGGTGTAACTGCCGGTCTGGGTAGAGGTGACGGTGGCCCTGGAATTGACGTACTTGACGCCCGCCTGGAACCCGTAGTCAAAGCGGTTCATGATGACGTTGGAGTTGGAGCCGATGAAAGCCAGCTTGTTGCTCTTGGTCAACTTGCCCCCCAGGGCGCCCAGCAGGAAGGCTGCCTCCTGCTCCCGGTAAAAGGCAGATGCCACATTTTCCAGGTCGGGGATGGCGCAGTCCGGGCTGACAAAGTAGACGTCCGGGTACTCCGGCGCCAGTTCCTTGATGGTGTCCTGATAGGTGTCGGCCGGGAAGATGATGACATTGATCCCCTGGCTGATGAGGGAGCGGGCGGTGTTGGCCGCGTCGGCTGCCGACACCTTCTCGATCTTGTTGAGCTCAAAGCCAAACTCGTCGGCCGCCTTCTGGCAGCCCGCCAGCGCCACGTCGGAGAAGCTCTGGGTGCCAAAGCCGCCCGAGACGACGATGGCCGCCTTGATTTGGACCTTCTTCTCCCCGTCTCCCTTTGCCTCTTCGCCGCCCCCACAGCCGGTCAGGCCGCCCAAACAGAGAAGTCCCGCCAGAGAAGCGGCGAGAATGCGCTTCCCCAATTTCCAATTTTTCATCTCGATTTCCTCCTTATTTTTGCGGACAGATCGCGCCTGAACGCTCTCCGTCACTAAAAAGATGGACAAAAACTTAGGAATAACTGCGCAGGCTGTCGAGGAAGAGCCGCACAAACCCCTCTCTGTCAATGGAGTCGACAAACCAGAGATTGCGCTCCTCCTCGCTCTTGCCGTAGTAATTTTCCATGTCGATGACGGTGAAACCGGTGGTGATCTCCCCCTTGCACTCCACATCGCAGTAGTACTTGGTGGCGGTGAAGAGTTCGGGGTCGGTCAGGTAGGCCACCGTGGCCGGGTCGTGTAGCCGTGCCACCCCCTTGAAGCGGCGGCCGGCCTTGAGTTCCTGCTGGGCGGACTGGAGTTGCCCCTCTGACTTGGCGTTTCTGCCGTATCCGCCGAGGATGGCGGTGGTCATTCTGGCTGCCGGGTTGTCGATGCGGGCGATCTCCTCCACCTCTTCGGCGAGCAGATAGGCCTCTCTCGTGGTGTCCAGCGGGCAGGCGTAGATGGGGACCCCCGAAAAGAGCAGCTCTCGAAACCCTTCTGGGTCCACCAGAACGTTGAAGGTGGTGATGGGGGTAGGGTTTCCCGTGCGGTAACTGGTGCCCATGAAGACGATCTTGTCGATTTTCTCCTTGACCTCCGGGCAGCGGCGCAGCAGCAGGGCGATGTTGGTCACCGGACCCAGGGCCAAAATGGCGACCTTCTCTTTGCTCTGGAGCAACTTGTCCCGCAAAAACTCCCAGGCGGGTGCGGCCACAAGGGCCTCGTCGTGCAACTGGTCAAAGGTCCACCCCCGCAGTCCGTTGTCTCCGTGGATATAGGCGGCGTCCACCAATTCGCGCTCCAGAGGCTTTTCCTTTCCCCTGGCCACCGGGATGTCTCCCCTGCCCAGCAGGTGCAGCACATTGCAGGTGTTGGGGGTGGTGTGGCAGAGGGCCACGTTGCCCGCCACCGTTGTGACTCCTAGGATATCAAGTTTGTCGGATGCGCAGGCAATCACGAGGGCCATGGCGTCGTCGATGCCGGTATCTACATCGATCAGTACGGGGATCTTCTTCATCTTTTCCTCCTATCTTCCCCCACCAAAAGGGGGACACTTATCCAAATTGCAGAGGGCTTTCGCACCTTCTCAGCTGTTTATCAAATCGGGGGTAAAGTGGCGGACGCTCTCGAGGAACAGCCGGGCAAACCCGGCCCGGTCGATGGAGTCCACATACCAGAGGTTGCGCTCCTCCATCGATTTGCCGTAGTAGTCCTCCATGTCGATGACGGTGAAGCCGGTGGTGAGCTCCCCCTTGCACTCCACCTGGCAGAAGTACTTCTGGCGGGTGAAGTAATCGGGCCGCAGCAAGTAGGCCACCACCGCCGGGTCGGGCAGGTGGGCCAGCCCCTCCCGGTTCCAGTCCCGCTCCCCGTCCTTCTGGGCCAGGCAGCCCCCCTTCTGGCCGATGCGGTCGCCGTAGCCGGCCAGGGTGCGGGAGACCATCTTCGCCACCGGACCGGAGATGCCGGCGATCTGCCGGCACTCCTCGGGGGTGAGGGTGGCATGTCTGGTGGTGTCCAGGGGGAGGGTGTGCAGCTCGACCCCGCTCTTTAAAAGGATGTCAAAGGCCTCGGGGTCCACCAGCACATTGAAGGTGGAGACGATGGTCGGGTTGCCGCAGCGGTAGGAGGCCCCCATGAAGAGGATGCGGCGGATGCGGGATTTAAGCTCGGGGTACTGCTGGAGAAAGGCCGCCACGTTGGTGGCCGGGCCCAGGGCGACGATGGTCACCGGCTCCTCGCTCTCGGTGAGGACCCGGGCCATCTGCTGTTGGGCGGTGAGGGGGGAGAGGGCCTCCAGGTGCTCCCCCTGGAACTGGTAGCCCCGCAGGCCGTTCTCCCCGTGCACCTCGGGGGCCCGCAGCAGCGGGCGCTGGAGGGGACCCGGCAGCCCCTGGGAGACCGGGATGTCGCCCCGGCCCAGCAGGTGCAGGAGGTTACAGGTGTTGCGGGTGGTGTGGTAGAGGGAGGCGTTGCCCGCCGCCGTGGTCACCGCCCGGATGTCCAGCTCCTCGCTGGCGCAGGCCATGATCAGGGCGTAGGCGTCGTCGATGCCGGTGTCCACGTCCAGCAGCACAGGTATCTGTCTCAACTGACCGCCCTCCCTATTTGCTGGGGAAGGAGAAAGCCGCGAACTCGTCCTTGGTCGCGGGGATTTTGAGCTCCCCGCTGACGACCTTCTGGCGCAGCTCCTCCACCCGGTCCTTCACATTTTGGGGGATGGTGGCCGCCAGCTCTCCGTTGGTGGTGTAGAGCAGGTCGACGCCCCCCTCTTTGAGGCCCATCTCCTGGGGCTGCCCGCCCTTCCAGTTGCCCTCTACCGCGTCCTTGAGGAACTGGTAGCAGACGTTGTCGATGCGCTTGACCTGGCTGGCGAGGATGCGGTCGGGCATCAGGTGAAACTGCCCGTCGGCGGCGCCAAAGGTCCAGCAGTTGCCCCCGTGCTCTTTGGAGGACTGGAAGACGCCGGTGTTGCAGGCCGCGGCGGCGGGGGCGATGTAGTCGACCCCCTGGCTGTAGAGCAGGTCGGCCATCTCCTTGCCCTTGTTGACGTCGGAGACGCTGCCGGTGTACATCGAGATGACGCTGGCGTTGGGGTTGACATACCTGGCGCCGGTCCGATAGCCGTACTCAAACCGGTCCATGACCACGTTGGAGGTGTGGCCGATGAAGGCCACCTTGTCCGACTCGGTGAGCATCCCCGCCAGGGCGCCCAGCAGGAAGGCCGCTTCCTGTTCCCGGTAATAGGCGGAGGCCACGTTTTCCAGGTCGGGAACGGCGGCGTCGCCGCTGATGAAGCGGACGTCGGAGTTTTCGGGGGCCAGCTCCTCGATGGCGTCGTTGAAGAAATCGTTGGGGGAGATGATCATGTTGACCCCCTGGCCGATGAGGGAGCGAATGGTGTTGCTGGCGTCGGAGGAATTCACATTCTCCACCTTGGTCAGCTCAAACCCGAACTCGTCGGCCGCCTTCTGGCAGCCGGCAAGGGCCACATCCTGAAAGCTCTGGGTGCCGAAGCTGCCCGAGATGATGATGGCGGCCTTGATGTCGCCCCCCTTTTTGCCTGCGTCCCCCCTTCCTTTTTGTCGCCGCAGCCGGCGAAGGCGGTGAGGCAGAGGCAGCCCGCGAGAAGGGCGGCCAGGGTCCGTCTGATCGATTTACCTTTAAACATGTGAAATCCCTCCTTAAAAATTGGTCAGTGTAGGCGCGGCCAAGGGGCGCGCAGCGATCTGTTCAGTTGAAATCGAATTTCCCCCGGCCGCTCACTCCCCCTTCATGCACAGGTGCACCGCCGCGGTGGTGAACGCCTTGGGGAGGGCGAGGATGTTGGGGTGCTCTCCCAGGTACTTCTTCTGGGCGTCGGCCCGGGCCTCCTCAAAGGTGGCCCGGATCTTCATCCCCATCCCCCGGGCGTAGCCGGGCTGTTCGGCCCCCACGATGTAGATGGCGGCGGTGTTCATCTCGGCGATGTGGCCGCAGCTGATCATCGAGAAGCCGTGGAAGGGGTGAAAGCCGTTACAGTAGCGGTAGCGGCGGATGTACTCCTCGTTGGTGGCGAAGTACTCGCCGTAGCGGTTGACATCCCGCAGGGTGTTCATGTGGTCTTTCTGAAAGAGCTCGTAGATCTCGCGGTAGCCGGTGAAGAGCTCGTCGTGGAAGTAGCCGTTGCAGGTGGAGGAGCAGATGACCACGCAGCGGTCGCTGAGCACCCGCTTGTGGCGGATGATCTCGGCCGAGATGGCCTGCATCATCATGATGGGGTTGGTGCCCATCCCGTCGCCGTAGTGGAAAAATTGGGGCATGCCGAAGACCAGCACGTCGTACTTCTTCTCGGCCCAGTGGACGTAGGTGCGCCGGTCGGCGGTCTCCCAGCTCTTGGGCTGCATCACCTTGGCCCAGCCGCTGTTGATCTCGATCTGGCGGGAGCGGGTGTCCAGCACCGCGTCGCAGCAGAAGAACTTCTTCCCCATCCGCTCCTCCATGTACTGGCCGATCTCGTCGAACTTCTGGCGCATGAGGGAGTGGCTGCTCACCGGGGTGAAGTCGGGGCGGTGCATCACCGCCGGCACGTGGTGGGAGGCGATGGAGCGCCAGTGGGTGATGCCGGTGGCACAGTGCTTGTAGCCCCCCGAGTAGCCCCCGTAGGGGTTGCCCTGGGTGTGGCCGATGAGGACGGCCACGTCGGCTTCGTAGACGTATTTGTTCACCAGCACCGGGTCGCCCCGCGGGGTAGTGCCCAGGTCCACCAGGTGCTCGTAGTCCTCGCTGTCGTGGTTGCGGATCTGCCCGGTGGGCCAGAAATCGGAGAAGAGCTCCTCCCCCAGCACCCGGCGGATCTCCTCCTCGGTGTTCTTGCGGTGCAGCCCGTTGGAGCACAGCAGCAGGATGTCTTTTTTCTCCACCCCGGCTTTGTAGAGCTCCTCCAGGACGATGGGGATGGACACCTTGCGGTGGGCGGTGGGCTGCTCGCCCCCCTTGACCCGGTCGGGGAAGACGATGACCACCTTGGAGCCCTTGTGGGCCAGCTGGGAGAGGGGTGGCATCCCCATGGGGTGGAGGATGGAGTCCCGGGTCGCCTCCACCAGCTTTTCCTCGGGGATGCAGGGCGGGTCGGGGACCGTCTCCCCGGGGATAAAGACGTCGGTGTCGTCGGGCAGTTGGGCGCTCATCATCCCCTGCCCATACTCAAATTCCAGTTTCATGCGATTTCCTCCTTGGCATCAAAGTAGGCCGCGGCGATCTGGGCGAACTCGTCCGGGTAGAAGCCGATCTCCCCGGCAAAGCGGGTGAGCCCCACCAGCCCGCCGTCCAGGTTGGGCAGGGCCCCGAAGGCGGCGGCGTTTTCGGCCTTCAGCCCCCCGCCGTAGACCACCGGCAGCCGGACGATCCCCTTGATGAGGGCGGCGATCCGCCCCACCTCATCGGCGGTGGGCACCGGTTTGCCCGGGCCGATGGACCAGATGGGCTCATACCCCAGCACGATATTGGGTGCCCCGTCCACCCCGGGCAGCCCCTGGCGGAGCTGGCGGCGGAGGACGGCCTCGCGCACCGGGATCTCCTCGGCGGTCTCGCCGATGCAGAAGAGCACCTTGAGCCCGGCCGCCAGGGCGCAGCGCACCTCGTCGCAGAGGAGGGCGTCCACCGCGTCGGCGTCGCCGGTGAGGGCCATCTTGTCGGCCCGCTCCTCGCTGTGGCCGATGAGAGCCCAGGTGCAGCCCAGGGAGCGGGCGGCGGTGGCGGTGCGAAAGGTGGTGAAGGCACCGAAGTTCCCCCCGGGGGCCACGTCCTTTCGGTAGACCCCTTGACAGCCCACGGCCACCGCCGGCCCCGGCCCGGCCGCCGCGTTCACCGCGGGGAGGAGGTGGGCCTCCGGCAGAAAAAAGACCGTCTCCACCCCCGGGCGCTCGGCCAGGGCGGCCCGGCTCTGGCGAACCAGGGTCTCGCCCCACTGGGCCGGCGGGCACTGGGTGTTGATGCCCCCCAGCGCGCGAGGAATGTCGAATCGCTTTAGGTTGACGAATAGGTACTGGGTCAAATCCCCTCTCCCCCTCTTGTTGCTTCTCGGGCATCCCGCCCAATTTCTATCCACATCATAGCCGATTTTCAGGGTTTGTAAAGAAAAATGTTTGCAAACGTTCTCACATCGTTATCCTGCCTATAATTCCCGTATTTCATTGTACATTCTGTCATAAAAACGGGGTATAGGAAAAATATCCCTCTTTTCTTCTGCTTTATCTTGCAAACACAGTCCCGCCGGTGTACAATTTAGAAAAAATCGAGAGAGGTTTGGCGGCTGTTTTTCAAAAATATGTTGCAATCGTTTTCACTCACTTGTCACAGGACGCCCCAAAACAGGTGACCGGCCATGACACTCAAAGAAATCGCCCGGGAGGCAGGGGTCTCCATCTCCACCGTCTCCCGGATCATCAACGACCCCAACCACCGCACCGCGGCCCCCGAGGCCGCCGAGCGGGTGTGGGAGATCGTCCGCCGCACCGGCTACACCCCCAACGAGGCGGCCAAGGCCCTCAAGAGCCGGGACCAAAACCCCGCCCCCCGGCCGGCAGGGCGGACCATCTCCTGCGTGTTCGCCCGCACCGAGATGTTCTCCCGCCAGTTTCAGGACCAGATGATGCCCTCGGACCAGTTCTTCGCCGAGATCTTGCGGGCGGTGGAGAAGGAGGCCATGGTGCAGGGCTGCTCGCTGGGCTTTTCCTTCTCGGCGGTCAATCTGGACGACTTCAAGACCGACCGGATGCTGGAAAACCTGGACAAGGGGGGCGTGGTGGTGCTGGGCCGCCCCCGCAAGGAGCTGCTGGGGCGGCTGCAAAAGCTGCGCAACGTCATTGTGGTGGGGCTGGCCTCCGGCGGGCCGACTTCGACCAGGTCATCTGCGACGGGTACAAGGCCGCCATCCAGGTGCTCGAACACCTCTACCGGCAGGGGCACCGGCGCATCGGCTACCTGGGAGAGGTGAAAAACGAGGTCCGCTTTGACGCCTATATGGACTTCATGTTGGAGCGGGAACTCCCCTTTTCGGAGGAGTACATCTACGAGTCGGCCCTGACCATGGAAAACGGCTATTTCGGCATCAAGCGGATGTTTGCCTCCCCCCGACTGCCCACGGCGGTCTTCTGCGCCAACGACATCAGCGCCATCGGGGCAGTGAAGGCCATTCGGGAGTTCGGTCTGCACATCCCCCGGGACATCTCGATCATCTCCATCGACAACATCGCCATGAGCCAGTTCACCACCCCCTCCCTCACCACCGTGGACGTGCCCAAAAACGAGCTGGGGAAGGTGGCGGTGAAGCTGCTGCTCGACCGCATCGAAAAGGGCCACACCCTTCCCCTGAAGGTGGAACTGCCCTGCAAGCTGATCGTGCGGGAGAGCTGCCGCCCCCTGGAAAAGGGGGAGCGGGAGTAGCCGCCCCCTTTCCGCCGCGCGGGCGGCAAATCAAAAGCGCCCCCGGAGACCGCGGTCTCCGGGGGCGCTTTTGGCTGTGGGGTGGCGAGGCCCTGGGCAGGGGCGCAGGTGAAAAAGGGCGGCAAAAAGCCCCCGGCGCGCGGGGGGCCCCTCTCCCCTCTGGGTTGAGAGGGCAGTGCCGCGAGACGGGCCCGCGCTGCGGGTGACAGGCCCCCCGCGGCTTTGACAGGGGAACAGGGCTAGAGGCGCTCGTCCTCCCAGTCCTCCCCGTCTGTCTGTTCGCCGTCGTGAAAGTCGTCGTCGCAGGCGTGGCCGCCGTCGTCCAGCAGCTCGCCCACCCGGATCTTGCGGGAGAGCTTCATCTTCTCCACCTGCTGGTGGAGGGTCTCCTTGACCTCGCGGGGGCGGCGGATATTTTTCAGTTCCAGCACCGGCATGGTCTTGTCTGAGGACTGGACCAGCACCGAGCCCACCCCGAAGATGCGCTGGCCCAGGGTGATCTTCAAACTGATGTCCCGCACCCGGTAGAGGAGCACCTCTTCCTGCCGGGTGTTGAGGAGGCCGGTCTCCAAAAAGAGGCGGTCTTCGGACATGGAGTAGCGGGTAAAGGTGATGGGCATCCCCAAAATGCGCTTGCGGTCTTTCCAAACGATTGGCACTTCACTGACCATCTGGCAGTCCTCCTTGGCTGGCTTTTCTCCATTGTACCAGGGCGGGGCCAAAAAGGCAATCTACCTGGCCTGGCCCCGGCCCTCCAACCCCTTCAACTGCTCCAGCCAGAGGGCGGCGCTGGAATCGCTGGGCATCCGCCAGTCCCCCCGGGGGGAGAGGGAGAGCGCGCCCACCTTGGGCCCGTCGGGGAGGGCCGAGCGCTTGAACTGCTGGGCGAAAAAGCGGCGGTAGAACAGGCGCAGCCAGCGCAGGATCTCCCCTGCCGAAAAGGCCCCGGCAAAGGCGGCACAGGCCAGCCGGTAGACCTTGCGGGGCGGCTCGCCCCAGAGAAGGGTATGGTAGAGGAAGAAGTCGTGCAGCCGGTAGGGGCCCACCAGCGACTCGGTGCGCTGGGCGATCTCGCCCCTGGCCCCGGCGGGGAGCAGTTCGGGGCTGACCGGGGTGGCCAGTATATCCCGCAGGACGGCGGCGCTCTCCCCTCCCGCCCGGTCGGCGGCAAAGGCGACGAGGCGGCGCACCAGGGTCTTGGGCACCGAGGCGTTGACGGCGTACATCGAGAGCTGGTCGCCGCCGTAGGTGGCCCAGCCCAGGGCCAGTTCCGACAGGTCGCCGGTGCCCACCACCAGGCCGCCCTCGGCGTTGGCCAGGTCCATCAGCACCTGGGTGCGCTCCCTCGCCTGGGCGTTTTCGTAGGTGGTGTCGGTGCGCCCCTGGGGGTGGCCGATGTCGGCCAGGTGCCCCTCCACCGCCCGGGAGATGGGGATTTCCCGAAAGGAGGCCCCCAGAGAGAGGGCCAGTCGGCGGGCGTTCTCCCGGGTGCGGGGGGTGGTGCCGAAACCGGGCATGCCCACCGCCAGGATGTCCCCCCGGGGGCGGCCCAGGGCGTCGGCCGCCCCGGCGCAGACCAGCAGAGCCAGGGCGGAGTCCAGTCCCCCCGAGACCCCCAGCACCGGGCGGCAGCCGGTGTGGCGCAGCCGCCCCGCCAGCCCCACCACCTGCAGGGCGAGGGTCTCCCTGCACCCCGCCTCCCGCCCCGGGCCGGGGGCGGGGACAAAGGGCTCCCGCTCCACCGGGCGGGTGAGGGCGGTCTCCCCCACCTGAACGGAAAAGGGGACCCGCCGGTATCCCTTCTCCGGCGGGAGGAAGGTGCCCATCCGGCTGCGCGCAAAGGCCAGGTGCTGCAGGTCCAGCTCGCTGCAGGTGAGCCCGCCCTGGAGTAGCGGGCTCTCGGCCAGGAGAACGCCGTTTTCGGCGATGAGGCTGTGCTCGGCAAAGACCAGGTCGGCGGTGGACTCCCCTACCCCGGCCGAGGCGTAGAGGTAACCCGCCAGCAGCCGGGCGGACTGTCCGGCCACCAGCCGGCGGCGACAGGCGGCCTTCCCCGCCGTCTCGTTGCTGGCCGAGGGGTTGGCGAGGACGGTGGCCCCGGCCAGGGCCAGCCCCACCGAGGGCGGGAGGGGGACCCACAGGTCCTCGCAGATTTCCACTCCCAGCACCCAGTCGGGCAGTTCCCGGCAGCAAAAGAGCAGGTCGGCCCCAAAGGGGACCCGCTGCCCGCAGAGGAGGACGTCCTCCCCGCCGAACGGGCCGGGGGTGAACTGGCGCCCCTCGTAAAACTCGCCGTAGTTGGGGAGGTTTCGCTTGGGCACCACCCCCAGCAGCCGCCCGCCCTGCAGGACGGCGGCGCAGTTGTAGCGCTTTCCCCCGGCCCGCACCGGCAGCCCCGCCACCGCCACAAGGTCCCCCAGCTCCCCGCTGGCCCGCAGCAGGCTCTCCAGGGCGGCCTCGGCCCCCTGGAGCAGGGTCGGCTGCAAAAAGAGGTCGCCACAGCTGTAGCCGGTGAGCCCCAGTTCGGGCAGCACCAGCAGTTTGACCCCCTGGGCCGCCGCCTCCCGCAAAAGCCGGATGCTCGCCGCAGCGTTGTAGGAACAGTCGGCCACCCGCAGGTCGGGGCTGCCCACCGCCACCTTTAAAAATCCATCTCTCAAAACCCCTCACTCCCCTTCTCTGCCAGTCTGCCCCGGGGGCGGCCGGCCGATGCCAAACGGCGAGAAAAAAGGCGTCTCGGAGAGGGTTTCTCCGAGACGCCTTTGTCTCTTTCTTTCAGTATACTCCCGGGCGGGGCGGTCTGCAAGGCCTAGCGCCAGGGCTCCTCCCGGCAGAAGGCGAGGCACTCCTCCAGGGGGACCGCCGGGCTGTAGAGATACCCCTGAAACCGGGTGCACCCCAGGGCGATGAGGGCGTCGCGCACCTGCGCGGTCTCCACCTGTTCGGCCACCGTGTCGAAGGAGAGCCCCGTCCCCAGGGAGACCAGGGAGGAGACGATCTCCCGGCTGCGGGCGTTCTCGGTCACCTGGCGCACCAGGGAACCGTCGAGTTTGACGTAGCGGAAGGGGTTTTCCTGTAGATAGCGCAGGGAGGTGTGCCCCATGCTGAAATCGTCCACCGAGACGGGGATCCCCGCCGCCCAGAGGCGGCCGATGTTCCCCGACACGTGCTCGCGGTCGATGAGGGTGGTCTCCTCGGTGACCTCCAGCCCCAGGCCGCCGGGCTGCACCCCCGCGCCCTGGGCCATGGCGATGATCTGCTCGACCAAAACCGGGTCGTCCAGCTGGGCGGCTGTCAGGTTGACCGAGACCGAGAAGGGCCGTCCCAGCGCCGCCCGAAAGGCCTCGGCGGCGCGGCAGGCCCGCCGCAGCGCCAACTCGGTGAGCTGGTCGTAGACCCCCTCCTCCTGTGCCAGGGAGATGGCCAGGGGCGGGTAGACCAGTTGCCCGCCAAAGCGCCAGCGCAGCAGGCTCTCGGCGCCGAAGGCGCGGCCGTCGGCGTCCACCTGGGGTTGGTACCAAAAGGGGACCGCGCCGGTTTGCAGGTCCGCCCGCAGGCGGGAGGCCAGCCGCTTGGCCGCCGCCCCCAACTGCCCGCCCCGGTCGAGGAAGCGGGGCCGCTCCCCCGTCCGCTCCCCCGCCTGAAAGGCGTCGGTGAGGGCGCGCAGCATCTCCTGCTCGCGGCCGGAGCGCACCCGGTCGGAGAGCTTGACAAAGGGGGCGTAGATGGCGGTGCCCGCCGCCACGATCACCAGCTGCACCGCCGCCCCCCGCCAGGAGTCCACCGCGATGTAGCCGCTGAAGAGGACCGGGGTGGTCCAGGTGACGGTCTTGGTCACCACCGGCAGAAAGCCCACCCAGGTGGCGAAGTAGGCGATGCACAGCGAGCAGATGGGCACCAGGATAAAGGGGATGAGGTAGATGGGGTTCAAGATGACCGGCAGCCCGTAGACCAAGATCTCGTTGATGCCGAAAAGGCCGAAGGGCAGCGAGGCCCCGGCCAGGCGACGGTCGTCCTTGGAGCGGGAGAAGAGCAGCAGCGCCAGCAGCAGACAGATGGTGGCGCCACAGCCGCCGATGAGGGCGAAGTTGTCGAGGAAGGACTTGCAGACGATGGCCGTGGGGTCGGCGTTGGCGGGGACGAAGAGCCGGGTCGCCACCTGGTCGAGGGCGTTGCCGCCGTGGATACCGAACATCCAGAGGGTGCCCTGCAGGGCGGTGAAGAGGATGCCGCCGGACAGGTTGTTGCCCGCGTGGGAGAAGAGGGCGCTGGCCCCGGCGGTGATGAGCTCGTTGAGGCTGGCCACCCCGGCCAGCCAGTCCAGCGCCAGATTGCCCGCGGCAAAGACGGCCACGCAGAGCAGGGCGGGGGCGATCCCCCCCATGGCGGCGCGAAAGCCCTCGTCCGCCCCGGCGGTGGAGAAGCGAAAGCGCCGGGGGGCGTGCTCGCCCAAAAACACAAAGAGCTTGGTGCCCGCCACCGCGCACAGCAGGGCGGTGAACACCCCGGTGGAGCCAAAGCCCGCCAGCCGGTCCGCCGGGGCGGACTGGCCGAAGGTGGCCACAAAGCAGGCCACCGAGAGGGCCATGGCCGTCACCTGGGTGAACAGGTCCCCCTCCCGACAGGCGCCGGCGTAGTGAAAGCCCACCGCCCCCGCCACAAAGATGGAGAGCAGGCCAAAGGTGCTGTCCCCCACGCAGGCGAGGAACCGGTCCAGCGCGCCGCCCCAGAGGGTGGGCAGGGCCGCCTGAAAGGCGGGCAGGGGAAAACTGCGCAGGAGCAGCGCAAAGGCCCCCACCATCAGCAGGGGGACAAGGGTGATAAACCCCTTCTTAATGGACGAGAGCACCCGATTTTGCTCCAGCGCGTACAGCGCCTGCATTGCGCGTTTTCCCATGGCGGCAAACTGCCTCGTTTCTTCCCTTCAAAAAAAGGAAATTTGTCATTATTGTAACACATCCCTCTAGGCACTTACAATACAGCCAAGGGGTCATTGGGCGCAAAAAGCCAAAATTTCCAACCTTTCCCTGCAAATTGGTCTCACCGGGCAGGGGATGTGGTATACTGAAAAAAAGGCGCCGGTCCCCCCTGGGAGCCGGCGCCCTGACAAGTCATTCAAAAAGGAGCTTTTGCCGTGCGAAAAACAAGGGGCCATCTGGCCCGCAAAGCCGTGGCGGGGGTGCTGGCCCTGGGCCTGACCCTCTCCCTTTCCGGCTGCGTCAAAAAGGGGGAGCAGGCCCGGTTCGACCAGTACCTCTCCACCCTGCCCACCGCCATTCTGGACAGCGACTCCCTCGACATCAACTACCTGTTTCAGGACCCGGAGGCCCACGGCTTCTCCCTGGAACTGCTGCAGCTCCCCTACGCCGACGCCGAGGACTACCAGGAGAGCAAAGCCACCTGCCAGGAGATTTTAAAGAACCTGAAGGGCTTTGACGAGCAGTCGCTGGACCCCTCCTCTCGGCTGACGCTGCAGATCCTCAAGGACTCCTTTCAGCGCACCCTCCTCACCCTGGACTACTATTCCCTGGACAACAACTACCTGGGCAGCTTCCTCGGCTTTCAGGCGCAGCTGCCCATGCTGCTGGAAAACTTCTACTTCGAGCGGCAAAACGACCTGGACAGCTACTTTAACATCCTGCGCACCTGCGGGGAAACCTTCCACCTCTACGCCGAAAATGAGCGGGCGCGCCAGGAAAACGGCTGCGGCATGTGCCAGAGCATCCTCGACAAGGTCATCGAGCAGTGCGAGACCTTTGCCGCACAGGAGACCCCCTACCTGGCGCCCATCATGGACGAGAAGATCGACGGCTGCGCCTTTTTGAGCGAGGGGGAGAAGGCCGAGGCCAAGGCCACCAGCCGACGGCTGCTGGAGGGGGAGCTGATGGCCGCCTACCGCCAGCTGGCAGAGGAGCTCTCGCAGATCGACGCCCCCGAGGAGGAGCTGGGCCTCGCCCACCAGCCCGGCGGCAAGGACTACTACCTGGCGCTGCTGCAAAAGAACACCGGCATCGACTGGGAGATGGACGAGGTCAAGACCTTCCTGCACACCCACATGGCCCAGGCTGCCACCGACATGGGCAAGCGGATGCAGGCGCTGCAAAAGAGCGACCCCGCCGTCTACCGGGAACTGATGGAGGGGGCCACCCCCGCCTACTCCCGCTTCTCGTCGGTGGAGGAGACGCTGGACTACCTGGGGGAGGCCATGTTGCAGGATTTCCCCGCCACCGAAAACCTCACCTACCAGATCCGCTGGGTGGACGAGTCGATGAAGGACAACTTCTCCCCCGCCGCCTACCTGAAAAGCCGGATCGACAAGCCCCTGGGCAGCCCCCAGATGATCTATATCAACGGCGAATACAGCACCGACCTCTTCTCCACCGTCGCCCACGAGGGCTACCCCGGCCACATGTACCAAAACACCTATTTCCAAAACCTGCAGCTGCCCACCATCCGCTATATGATCGACTACAACGGCTACTCCGAGGGGTGGGCCACCTATGTGGAAAACAGCAGCTACAAATACGCCACCGAGGACCGGGAGCTGGCCGAGCTCTACGCCTACAACAACCGCTACACCCAGTGCGTCATCGCCCTGGCGGACATCGGGCTGCACTACGACGGGTGGAGTTACGAGCAGTTTGCCGCCTTTTTAAAGACCTATTTCGGCGACGAGATGGACGACGAGGTCCTCCGCTCCCAGTTCTACCTCAACCTGGAGACCCCCACCAACTACCTGCAGTACTACCTGACCGGCATGGCCTACCAGGACCTGTATGACGGCGCGAAAGAACAGTTGGGGGAGCACTTCTCCCCGGTGGAATTCAACCGGGTGCTGCTGGAGACCGGGCCCGCCAGCCTTGACATCCTGCAACAGCAGGTGGACAGCTACGTCAAAACCGCCAAGGGCGGGGCGCAGAAGGCGGCCTGACGCTCTCCTTTGCACGGCCCCTGCCCGAACGCTTTTCCCCGCCCCGCGAAAGAGAGGGCCGACCCCATAGGGGGGTCGGCCCTCTCTTTTCTGCGGCAAACAAAAAAGGCCCGCCTAAAGCGGCAGGCCGTAGAGACAGGCAAAGCCAAAGAGGAGCCCGAAGGCCGCCCCGGCGACGGTGTCCCGCGGGAAGTGGACCCCCGCCAGGGGGCGGACCACCGCCATCCCCGCCCCGGCGAGAAAGACCGGCAGCCCCAGCCAGGGGGAGAGGTACCAGAAGGCACAGCCGATCAAAAAGGCCGAGGCCACATGCCGGCTGGGGAAGGAGCGGCCCGCCTTCTCCCGCCCGATGAGGGGGGCGATGGTCAGGGCCTCGTAGGGGCGGGGGGCATTGTGGAGCCGCCGAAAGATACTCACCAGCAAAAAGCCGGCCGCCGGCACCCAGAGCACCTTCCAAAAGCGGGCATCCCGCCGCCAAGCCAGGACCAAAAGGCCCAGGGGGTAGGCGCAGTAGACCAGCCGGGGCAGCCAGCGGTTGGCCGCCTTGAGGGCAGCCAGACGGCCGGGCCGGGCCAAAAACCAGCGGCGGACCCGCTCGTACTGCGGCGCTGTCACAACCAAATCCCCCCTTCTCCCTGTCGGCGTCTCCATCCTACCACAGGAGGGGGCGGGGGCGCAACCCTAGGGCCGGGGCGACAGGGTCACCGGCTCCGTCTCGTCCAGGGCCACCTGGTAGAGGAGAAGGGCATCCGCCCGGCCCTCCCCCGCGCCGGCGGGGGTTTGGGGAAGAACGATCCAGTGGGGAACCCCCTTGTCGTCAAAGAGGGCCACCGCCGTCCGGTCGATCTTTTTGCAGCTGCCGATGGAATAGGTCTCGACCCCTCCGCCCCGGCGGAGCTGAAAGATCCCCCTCTCGTAGGTGAGGTGAAACTTGCCCGAATCGCTCTGCCAGCGGCCCTCCAGCCGCTCCAGGAGGGGGCGACCCTCCCGCCCTCCAAAGAGGAAGACGGCCGCGTGGGGCTGGCGGTCCTCCCCCCGGTAGCTGACGGCGCAGACGTCGTCCCGCAGCCACCGGAGTTTGACCTCTCCCCCCCTCCAGCCAGCCCTGCAAACTGGTTTCCGGGCGGATGAAAACGCCCCCTACCGAGCGGTAAAAAATCATCCGCCCCGAGGCGGTGTTTCGCCGCAGGACCACCACCTGTCGAAAGTCGGGCGAAGGGGCGATGAGCCGGTGGGTGGTGAGGGCGTCGGCCGCCGCACAGACCGCATTGACCCCCAACAGGGCCCCAAAAAAGGCGGCCAGCAGCGCCCGGCCGAGGCCACTGCGCCGCGCCAGGCAGAGAGCGGCCCCCAGAGCCGCCAACAAGGTCAGCCCGTTCAGGAGGGGGGCCAGCCAGGGCCAGAGATAGCGGCACCCCCGCTCCCCCACCACGGCGGCATAGTAGCAAAGCTGCCCCCCGCCCAGCACCAGCGCGGCCCAGAGAAACACCCGGCCGTAGGGACGCAACTGGGCAGCCCGCCAGGGCGGCGTCTCCCCCGCGGGAAAGCGGCGGCTCCACCCCTCCTCCCACCGCCGCCAGAGGGCGGGACAGGGGGTGGCCGGGCATCTGCGCCACCGGCCACCGCTCCACTGCCGCAGCTGGGTCAACGCCTCTTCCGATGGGGCGGGCAGGGCGTTTTTGGGAAGGGGGATACAGCGGCGGCCGACCAAAAAGACCAGCAGTTCCCCTGTCTCCAGCACCTGCCACCCGCCTGGTTCCGCCTCCACCTGCAGGCCGGGGGCGCGCCATACCAGCCCCTGGGGGGAGAGGATGAGGGTCGCCTCCGCCCCCCGGCGGCAGGGGCGGCGCAGCCCCCGCAGCCCCCGCCAGAGAAAGAGCCGGTTGCCCCAGAGGGCCGCCGTCAGCCCGCCGATCAGGAGGGCCGTCGCCAGCGGGGGCTGCCAGAAGTAGGTGCGAAAGGATCCGGCGGCGCTGAGGGCCAGATAGAGCCCCGCCAGTCCCCCCACCGCGGCGCAGGCCAGCCGCACCCACCTTCCCCGCGCCCGGTAGCGGACGTCGGAGGCCCGGCAGAGCAGTTCCCGCGTCAGGGGGTAGCGGCAGGTGACCACATCCATAGAACACACTCCTCTCTTTTCATGGGGCGGGGCCCCGAAGGCTCCCGCTCCCCTCTGTCCCCCGCCGGAGGGCGGGGCAGCGCAGGGGGACGCCCCTGCATCACAAAAAATGGCGGCCGCCCGTCCGCCCCCGCGGCGGCAAGTCCCTTCCCACCAGCGGGCAAAACGGCTTTGGCCGTGCCGCCGGAGGATATGCCACCTGTGGCAGAGGGCAGCCGCCCTCTACAATCGGGGTACGCTGTGTTTTGCTGCTGCGGGGGAAAAACACCGCTCCCATGGCCGTGGCCAAAAGACCGGCAGCGCGGTCGAAAAAACAGCCTGCGGTTGCTTCTTATGATACCACCGATCGACACGATCCGCACCCCTTTTCCCCCGGGAATCGCCCGCCTTTTCGACAAAATCCACCTCCTCTTTTTGCCGGATCGCACAATGTTTCCCGCCGCCCTTGACAGCCGGACGGCCGCCGCCGTATACTATTTTCCCTTTCGCTTTGCGGGAGGGAAAAATCAGGAATGCAAAAAAAAGGAGGCAGACGAGATGCAGCAGCAACCCATTTTGATCCAGGGGGCCATGCCGGTGGAGGTAGCGGCCCTGCGCGAGGCCCTGGAGGGGCGGGAGGACCAGACCCTGCACGGGTTCTCCTTCTCCACCGGGACAGTGGAAGGCCACCCCCTGGTGGTGAGCGAGACCCAGATCGGCACCCTCAACGCCGCTCTGTCCACCGCCGTGGGCATTGGCGCCTACGCCCCCCGGGCCGTCATCAACCAGGGGCTGGCCGGGGCCCACGTGGGGGAGCTGGCGGTGGGCGATCTGGTGGTGGGCACCGCCACCGTGGCCCTGCACGGGATGCAGAGCCCCGCCCGGGCCGCGGGCGAGGGCTGCGCCCCCTTCGACTGGGTCTTCGACCCCCGCTCGGTGCCCATCCCCTCGGACGAGGCGCTGCTGCGCCACTTCACCCAGGTCCCCTGGCCGCACGGCCGCGCGGTGGCGGGGGTGCTGGGGAGCGGCGACCTCTTCAGCCGGGAGATCGACCGCATCCGCTGGATGCAGGAGAAAAAGGGCGAACTCTGCGAGGAGATGGAGAGCGTGGGCAGCTACGAGTGCTGCCGCCGCTTCGGGGTCCCCTGCATCGGGGTGCGCGTCATCTCCAACAACGAGCTCACCGGCGAGCCCTTCACCGACTTGGTGGCCGGCGACCTGCAGCGCTGGCTGCTCGGGCAGATCGCCTGCCTCTGACCCCGCCTGGCCCTTCCGCAAGGGCGCAAAAGAGAGAGGGCCGCACCCTGCCGTGCGGCCCTCTCTTTTTAAAACGCGCTATTTGGCCAGTTTGCCCAGGCTGGCGGCGGTGAGATAGGCGTTGATGAACCCGTCCAGGTCCCCGTCCATCACGGCGCCCACATTGCCCACCTCAAAGCCGGTGCGGTGGTCCTTGACCATGGTGTAGGGCATGAAGACGTAGGAGCGGATCTGGGAGCCCCAGCCGATCTCCTTCTGGTCGCCCTTGATGTCCTCGATGCGCTCGAAATTCTCCTGCTCCTTGATTTTCATCAGCTTGGAGAGGAGCATCTTCATGGCCACCTCCCGGTTCTGGTGCTGGCTGCGCTCGTTCTGGCAGGCCACCACGATGCCGGTGGGCAGGTGGGTGATGCGGATGGCCGACTCGGTCTTGTTGACGTGCTGGCCGCCCGCGCCGCTGGAGCGGTAGGTGTCCACCCGCAGGTCCTCGTCCCGGATCTGCACGTCCAAGTCGTCGTCGATCTCGGGCACCACCTCCAGCGAAGCAAAGGAGGTGTGGCGGCGGCCGGAGGAGTCAAAGGGCGAGACCCGCACCAGCCGGTGCACCCCGTTCTCCCCCTTCAAATAGCCGTAGGCATTCTGCCCTTCAATGAGGATGGAGGCGGATTTGAGGCCGGCCTCCTCCCCGTCCAGGTAGTCCAGCACCTTGACCTTGAAGCCGTGGCGCTGGGCGTAGCGGCCGTACATCCGGTAGAGCATCTCGGCCCAGTCCTGCGCCTCGGTGCCGCCGGCCCCGGCGTGAAAGGTGAGGATGGCGTTGTTGCCGTCGAACTCGCCCGAGAGGAGGGTGGACAGCCGCTGGTCCTGCAGCTCCTCCTCCACCTGGGCGACAGCGGCGGTGATCTCCTCGGTCATCGACTCGTCGCCCTCTTCCAGGGCGATCTCGATGAGGGTGGCGGCGTCCTCATAGGCGCCCTGCAGCTTTTGATAGCGGGCCAGCACGTCCTTGATGTCGCTGATTTGTTTGAGGATCTTTTGGGAGGCCTTCATGTCCTCCCAGAAAGCGGGGTCGGCGGACTGGCTTTCCAACCGGGCCAGCTCGGCGGCCTTTCCCTCCAAGTCCAGGGAGACCCCCAGTTCTTTCAGCGGGGTTTCCAGCCCCTCCAAGCGCTGTTTGAGCTCTTCTATCTGCAATAACATTGGCGTCCCCTTCCGAAAAAGCAAGTGTAAAGCGGGCGCGGCGGTCGCCGCTGTCCCCTGGGTATTCTACCACCCGTCGCCCGGCTTTTCAACCGCCGCGCCCCCTCATTTTCCCTCTGTTTTCAATTCTTTCACACAATCTATTGGATTTTTGGGGGCGGTGCGATATAATATAGAAGAATCTCTCTTTGCCCTTTCGGGGCAAAGAGACGCCGCGCCGGCAGGCCCTCAGCCCCCGGCAGCGGCCGAGGGGCGGACGGTCGCCGTCCGCCCCTTTTTTATGGAGGTGAACCTTTCTTGGCTTCATACAAGGGCGAATTATGCCCGGTTTGTCACAAGGCGTTTGCAGACGGCGACCAGATCGTCGTCTGCCCGGAGTGCGGCACCCCCCACCACCGGGACTGCTACTTTCAGCTCGGCCACTGCGCCAACGCCGAGCGCCACGGCGAGGACTTTGCCTGGCAGCCGGAGAAAAAGGCCCCGGCCGCCGCGCCGGGGATCGAGGGGGGCGCGGCCCCCGGGCAGGAGGGGGACGGCTTCTCCCGCCCCTGCCCCCACTGCCACGCCGCCAACCCGCCGGGCGCCCTCTTCTGCATCTCCTGCGGCAAGCCGCTGGAGAGCCAGCAGCAGCAATACGCCGCCGGGCCGGGGTTTGGGCCGATGGCCGCGAACCAGCAAAACATCAAGTACGGCGGGGTCGATCCCGAAGACACCATCGACGGCATCCGGGTGGAGGACATGGCCGAGTTCATCGGCCCCAGCTCGGGTTACTACCTCTACCAGTTCAAAAACATGGACATGCGGGGGCGCAAGCTCTCCTTCTCCTGGTCGGGGTTCTTCATCACCCCCCTCTACATGCTCTTTCGCAAGGTCTGGCCGGTGGCCCTGCTCTCCATCCTGCTCAACATCACCCTCAACATCCCCGGCATCATCTTCTTTTTGACCCCTGAATCCCAAATCAACACCCTCCTCACCGGCCCCTTTGCCGTGGCCTACACCGTCACCAGCCTGCTGATGATGGCCGTGCAGATCTTCTTCGGCCTCTTCGCCAACGCCATCTACCGGCGCTCGGTGGTCAAAAAGATCAAGCGGATCCAGGCCATGGGGCTCGACCGCACCGAAACGCTGCGCCTCTACCACAAAAAGGGCGGGGTCTGCCGCTGGGCGGTCCTCACCGTGGGCCTGCTGCTGATGATTTCCAGCCTGGTCGGCACCCTGTTGACCGCCGCCGGGTTCTGATTTCACCGACCACACACCAAACCATACCGACGATAGGAGTGTTAAAGACGATGCAAAAAATTCGCAAAGCCGTCATCCCCGCCGCCGGCCTGGGCACCCGGGTGCTGCCCGCGACCAAGGCCATGCCCAAAGAGATGCTCCCCATTGTGGACAAGCCCGCCATCCAGTACATTGTGGAGGAGGCGGCCGCCGCCGGCATCGAGGAGATCCTCATCATCACCTCCCGGGGCAAAGGGGTGATGGAAGACCACTTCGACCGCTCCCCCGTGCTGGAGCAGAAACTCCTCGACGGCGGGAAGAAGGCCCTCTACGACCAGGTGGTCTCCATCGCCGAGATCGCCAACATCACCTACCTGCGCCAGAAGGAGCAAAAGGGGTTGGGCCACGCCATCCTGCAGGCCAAAAACTTTGTGGGGGACGAGCCCTTCGCCGTCCTCTACGGCGACGACGTCATCGTCTCCCAAGACCCGGTCTGCGGCCAGTTGATGCGGGCCTATGAGACCTACGGCAAGGCCTGCGTGGGCATCAAAGAGGTGCCGGCAGCCGACATCTCCAAGTACTCCTCCCTGGCGGTGAAGCCGCTGGAGGGGAACCTCTACGCCATCGACAACATGGTGGAGAAGCCCCAGACCGAGGCGGAGGTGCTCTCCCTCTTCTCGATCCTCGGGCGCTGCGTCCTCACCCCCGACATCTTCGACATCCTCGAGCACACCGCCCCCGGGGCCGGCGGCGAGATCCAGCTGACCGACGCCATGCGGGAACTGGCCCTCTCGGAAGGGATGGTGGGGGTCGACTATGTGGGCACCCGCTACGACATGGGCAACAAGCTGGGGGTCCTAAAGGCCATCGTCGAGGTGGGGATCGACCACCCCGAGATCGGCGAGGACTTCCGCGCCTACCTCAAGGACTTTGCCGGCCGGCTGTAAAACCCGCTCAAAAGCCGTGGAAACGCCGATTTTCCGCGGCTTTTTTTTCGCGATCTGCCGAGCCCGCCGTTGACTTTGCGGTTTTTTCTGGTATAATTATTTTGTTGCGCTTCGCAACATCCTTGTCCCCTTCGCGGGGACCTAATGTCCAAAAGGAGGTGCATTCAAAATGGCAAAGGTAAATTACGAGACCGTGATCGTGCTGAGCACCAAACAGGGAGAAGAGGGGATCAAAGCCCTCGTCGAGAAATTCCAGACCCTGATCGCTCAAAACGGTACCGTTGACTCGGTGGACGAGTGGGGCAAACGCCGCCTGGCTTACGAGATCGACCACGAGAACGAGGGCTACTACGTGCTGATCAACTTCAGCTGCGAGCCCGAGTTCCCCGCCGAACTCGACCGCGTCTACAAGATCACCAGCGGCATCCTGCGCACACTGATCATCAAAAAAGAGCAGTAAGCGGAAAGGGGAACGGCTTATGTTGAACATCGCAGCCATCATGGGCAGATTGACAGCCGACCCGGAGCTTCGCCACACCCCCAACAACGTGCCCGTCACCAGCTTTTCGGTGGCGGTGGCCCGCTCCTTCGTCCGCCAAGGGCAGGAGCGCGAGACCGATTTCATCAACGTTGTGGCCTGGCGCAGCACCGCCGAATTTGTCTGCCGCTACTTCAAAAAGGGAAATATGATCGCCGTCAACGGGTCGATCCAGACCCGCAAGTACCAGGACCGCGACGGCAACAACCGCACTGCCTTTGAGATCGTGGCCGACAACGTGCATTTTTGTGAGAGCAAATCCTCCGCTTCTCAGAGCGGCGGGACGACCTTCTCCATGCCGCAGCAGCCCCCCCAGAGCGACGTTATGAGCTTTTCGTCGGGCAGCACCGGTGACTTTGAAGA
Organism: Bittarella massiliensis (ex Durand et al. 2017); assembly: GCF_009876955.1. Lineage (NCBI taxonomy): Bacteria > Bacillati > Bacillota > Clostridia > Eubacteriales > Oscillospiraceae > Bittarella (ex Durand et al. 2017) > Bittarella massiliensis (ex Durand et al. 2017). Next base: position 521,211 of record NZ_WWVY01000002.1, read on the forward strand.
GATCGCCAGCGACGACGATCTCCCATTCTAACACAAGGAGGAAACGACCGTGGAAGAGAAAACCACCACCGCAGCGGCCCCTGCCGCTGCTTCCAGCACCGCTCCGGCCCCCCGCGAGAACCGCGAGCCCCGGGAGTATAACCGCGACCGGAGAGGCGGCGGGTTCCGCGGCGGCAAACGCGGCCGCCGCAAGGTCTGCGCTTTCTGCGCCGACAAGGCCGAGACCATCGACTACAAAGACATCAGCAAGCTGAGACGGTACCTGTCCGACCGGGGAAAGATCGTCCCCCGCCGTGTGACCGGCACCTGCGCGTTCCACCAGCGCGCCCTGACGACCGCCATCAAGCGCGCCCGTCATCTGGCCCTGCTGCCCTACACCAACGACTAATTAGGCAGCCGGACTTCACTTGTCTCTGTCAAGAGCGTCGACCCTTTTGGGTCGGCGCTCTTTTTGTTGCAGCCTTCCCCGCTCTGCCGGGGGGCTCTTTTGGCGCATCGCCAAAAGAGCCCCCCTTCGATACCATCCAACCAAATGCGGTCTCTCAACTTGCGCAAAGATCTGGGCGGGAGGGACATCGGCGCAGAAGGGTGCCCCGACCACATTCATCTCCTCGCATAGATACCTCCCCCAGACAAACATCTCCAACTCTGTGGGATTTCTCAAGGGAAACAGCAGCTTGACCATCTTCGAGCGACAGGTAGATTGCGAGCACAAACAGATTCCAGCAGTTTTGGTGTCGGGTACCCTGTGTTGACACCGCAGGCAAGAATGCGAAAAAGGACAGCAGAGTATTTCCAACGTCAACGCGGGGAAGAGCAGGCCGCAGACCAGACGGTGGAGCAGCCCCTTTACCGGTGGCAGGTGAGCATCCTCCCGCAGGCGGTAGGCCACGCCAACACCTTGAAACACGGCTGGGCAACATCGCGCTTTGCCCGCACCGGCAGGGCCACCTGCTCTGGCGGCGGGTCCCTATTCGCGAAAACCGCCGGCCCCGCTAGAGGAAGCATACCTCAAAAAAACGTTCACTGAAAGCACCGGGCAAAACAAGCTGCCGACAGCAGAGGGTCGGGCAGAGGGGGCACTGTAAAAGGGCAACTGCGCCGGTTGGCGGCCACAGGGCAGGCGATGCAGGCCAAAAACGGAAGTGCGTCTTAAAACGCCTGCCGGTGCAGGGCCCCGATGGGACCGAGTCGAGTCAACGGCTCTGCCGGGGGCACGACCGCCTCCCCTTCCGCCACGGCAGCCCCGCCAATCAAACGGGCGGAACCAATCAAAAGGCGGTGGTGTCTCTCCCCCTCCGGCCGACAGGTTCGTCGCCCCAAAAGGGACGGCCAGTAAAACCCGTTTGCGACCGCTGCTGATGGCACTTTTGGGCCGGGCTCTCCTGCATCTCGACGCGGCAGAGGTGCTTCACTGCAAAAAAGGCCTTCACCGCGCCGACGGACCCGACGGCGCCAGGCACAAAGGGCGGCCTCCCTCCTTTTATAAGGGCTGCCCGGCAACAGCTCTCAAAAGAAGGGGCGAAAAAGCACACTCTCCGCGCGCCGATACCGCCCGCCCTCCCCCAATACCTACTCCCCCTCCAAGCCCCATCGACGGGGCGGTTTGGCGGGCAATCTTTGTGTTTTCCCCCCTCTCTTCCTTCGGGCGGCAACGGCCAGCCACCCGGATAAAGAGCAAGCCCTCCCCTCCTTATAAAGGAGGGAGGCCGGGAGAGAAAACGGCCTTTCGCTCCCGGAGAAAAACAACTTGTAAAAAATCTGTCAAAATCTGCGGTTTCCAAAATAAGGCGGAAAAATCCCCCTCACTTGCTCCCGATTTCTCTGTCTTTCACTACACTTTACATATTTTTTACAAAAACTTTGGTTATTCGTCAAAGCATCCATTTTTTTTTTTTTTGTTGTGCAAATATGTAAATGTTGTATAATACCTATATGGAAATTGTTTCCCGTTTCGACTGGAGATCGGACTGTCCATCTCCCCCCGCTCTTCTGGACCTGCGGATTGGGAAAGGCCGCGGGGAGCGGGGCCGAAGCGGAGCGATCTTCCGATTGGAGGGCCGCATCCCGCGGCTCTGGAAATGAAAGAAGGAGGAAAACACACGATGAAACCGCTTTTCAAGAAGGGACTCTCTGCCGTTTTGGCAGCGGCCCTGACGGTGAGCATGGCGGCCACCGCGTTTGCAACCCCCAACGCAGAGGATACCGTCATCACCGTACTGCACACCAACGACGTCCACGGCGCCGTGGTGAGCGACGATTCCCACGCCGGGCTGGACTACCTGGCCGGCATGAAAAAGTCCATGGTGGCCGGCGGCCAGAAGGTGCTGCTGGTGGATGCCGGCGACTACTCCCAGGGGACGCCCTTTGTGGCCGACTCCAAGGGACAGAGCGCCATCAAAATCATGAACGAGGTCGGCTATGACGCCGCCGCCCTGGGCAACCACGAGTTCGACTACTCCCTGGACGAAATCTCCGCCAACATCAAGGCGGCCAAATTCGACATCCTCAACTCCAACATCGACGACCCCGAGAACATCATCGACGGGCTGAACAAGTTGGAAAAGACCAAGGTCTTCGATTACGGCGACGTCAAGGTGGGCGTCTTTGCACTGGACACCCCCGAGACCTTTGAATTGAGCCAGCCCGCCAAGGTGGGCAAACTCAACTTCCACAACAACGACTTGAAAAATATCGCGCAAACCACCGTCGACAACCTGAAAAACACCCAGGGCTGCGACGTGGTCATCGCCCTCTGCCACCTGGGCGAGTCCTCCAACAAGTGGTCCTCCAAATGGCTGGCTGAGAATGTCACCGGCATCAACTTAATTGTCGATGGCCATGACCACGTGGAGCGGATGGGCAATGTCGGCGATTACGCCGAGAGCAACAAAGGCGCCATCAAAGTGGGCAGTACCACCATCGTCTCCACCGGCACCGCCCTGGCCTATGTGGGCAAGGTGACCATCACCGTCAAAAAAGACGGCACCGTGGACATCAAGTCCGAGGGCATCACCAACAAGGCCATGAAAGACGGCTATACCCCCGACCCCACCGTCAAGACAGTGGCGGACGCGGTGGCCAAAGAGGTCAATGAGAAGTACGCCGAGGTCATCGGCAAGACCAAAATCGGCCTCTACGCCGGCACCCCCATCTGCCGCCGCGCCGAGAGCAACATGGCCGACCTGGTGGCCGACGCCAACCGCTGGCGGACCCTGCAGTGGCAGCAAACTGCCCCGGCCGAGCTGAAAAACCTGCCGGTGATCGGTTACACCGGCGGCGGCGGTGTGCGCGCTTCCGTCCCCGCCGGGGACATCACCAAGAAGGACATCATCACCGTTCTGCCCTTCGGCGGTGAGACCCGCTACCTGAAGATGAGCCACAAAGCCCTGTGGGAGATGGTGGAGAACGGCGTCAGCCTGATTTCCGTCAACGCCGAGGGGGCCGACACCGCCAACACCGGCGAAATCTTCGGCAACAAGGGCCGCTTCTTCATCCCCTCCGGCATGAAGTACGTCTACGACCCCACCAAGACCCCGACCGACTCGACGGCCAAGACCATGGGCAACCGCGTCCAGAGCATCACCCTGGATGACGGCACCGCCATCGACAAAAACGCCACCGACAAGTTCGTGTTGGTCATGACCGGCTCCTACGAAGTGGGCGGCGGCGATGGCTACTACATGTGTGACCCCGCCTTCTACGGCGACGGCCAGGTCAGCGTGGTGGGGGCCGACACCTCCAACGACGTCTTCCTGACCGACTACATCAAGTACCTGATGACCCTGCCCGAGAACAAAGACGGCCTCTGTGTCCTCAGCGAGACTGGGCGGATCAAGGCCATCAACACCGGCTACACCGCCACCCAGTACGACGCCACCGTCAGCCTGCTGGACAGCGAGGGCAACCCCGCCGCCGGCGCCTGGGCCAAGGTGGAGATCGACGGCAAGGCCTTCGGCGAGTACACGGCCGATGAAAACGGCGTCATCACCGTGCCCGGCATCGGCAACGGCCTGCACGACCTCTGCGCCATCGCCGAGGACGGCAGCCGCGCCGCCAACTACGTCAGCGACTACGCCGGTCAGAAGTCCATCACCCTGCAGGCCAACTACACCGCGGTCAACCAGGGCGACGGTTCCGACACCCCCACCCCTGACGACGGCAAGGAAAAGGGCGACTCGGTCAACACCGGCGACAGCACCGGTTCCCTGATCGCCTTCTCAGCGCTGGCCATCTCCGGCCTGGCGGCCCTGTCCCTGAAAAAGCGGAAACACTAGTTTTCCCCTAACCAAAACCTCTCCTTTCCCAAAAGAGAAGGGAGCGCAGTCGGCTTGACTGCGCTCCCTTTTTTCTGCCCTTTTGCCTTTTTCTCGAAGAGGTGCTCCCCCGCAAAGCGGCAAATACCGGCTGAATTTTCATCTTTTTCGACCGATGTCCCTTTTGCTCTTTCCAATTTGTATATTTTATATCAAATTATACTACAATTGACGTCTTGTGCCCCGTGAGACCCCCTCTTTCCTCCTCCGCCAGACAGGGCGGCGTGCAGGGGGAAAGGAAAATCCTCCGTCCGCTCCTCTCTTCCCTCCCCCTGCACCCCGATTGAAGGGGCGCCCGGCAAACTGTCGAAAACACCTTCTCTCTGCACCAAAAAAGGCGAGGGGATGGCTCCCTTCGCCTTTTTGCAACCAGTCCTGTTTCAAATCAACTAGCTCTGTTTTTGTAGCACCCGCACGGTGACCACCGTGCTGCCAGGGGTGACCTTGGTGCCGGCCGAGGGGTCGGTGGCGAGAACGGTGCCGTCGGCGCCCTCCCCCTCGTAGACGTGGATCACATTGTACTTGATTTTCTTTGCGTCCAAATCGCCCTTCACACTGTCCCAGCTCTTGCCGACGATGTTGGGCATCTCCACATCTTCGGGGCCCTTGCTGACGGTGATGGTGAGCACCTCGCCCGCCTTGAGGGTTTCGCCCGCCTTGGGGGAGAGGTCGCAGATGACGTCCTTGTCGTACTCGCTGCTGTAGGCGGTGACCACCCGGTAGGGGATGTCAGCATGGTCCTTCTGGAAGTCGGAGAGGGGCTTGCCCACCACGCTGGGGACTTTGACCTCGCCCGCCTGTGACCCGCTGGAGGAAGCGGCCCCAGAGGAGCTGCCGGCAGAGGAACTCTCCCCGCTGGAGGAGGACTGGGAGGAGGTCTGCGACGAGGAGCCACCCGCTGGATCTTCGGCGGGCCGGGTGTAGAGCCAGACGGCAATGGCCGCGCCAATGATCACCAGGGCAGCGGCGATCCCCGCGATCATCCAGATAAACTTCTTGTTGCCGCCGGAGTTCTTCCCGCCCTTCTTGGGCGACTGGGCGGCAGGGCGGGACTCCTCCTCGTCGGTGATGCGGACGGCCTCCTTGGTGGGGGCCTCCGACGGGGTGGGGACCTGCCGGGGCAGCAGGGCGGTGGCAAACTCCTCAATGGTGCGGATGCGCCCTTTGGAGGGGAGCACCAGGGCGGCGGCCACCGCCTGGGAGAGGCGGCTGTCCACCGTGTGGTTGACCTCTACCGGGGGGAGCAGGGCGTCGGCGGTGAGCCGCTCGTCCGCGCTCTGGGGCCGGGTGCCGGTGATACAGCGGTAGATGGTGGCCCCCACGGCGTAGATGTCGGTCCAGGAGCCCTGCCAGCCGGTGACGCTGTACTGCTCGGGCGCCGAGTAGCCGGGAAAGAGCTCGCACTGCAGTTCCGAGCCCTTGGTGCGCAGGGCGGAGGTGGCAAAGCCCACCAGCCGGACCTCCCCCTCCCCGTTGACCAGGATGTTGTCGGGGCAGATGCCGCCGTGCACCATCCCCAGCTTGTGGATCTCCCGCAGGGTTTTGAAAAAGGGCTTGAGGATGTTGAGGGTGGCAGCGCTGTCGATCTCGCCGATGGTGCGGGAGAGCACCACCGAGAGGGAGATGCCGTCAAAGTGTTCGGTCACGGCGTAGACGGTGCCCCGGTCCTTCCAGACGCCGTAGACCTGGCAGAGGGCCTCGGCCGCCTCGATGTGGGCGAGGGATTTATAGAGGTCGACAAAGGATTCGACCACCGTCTTAAAGTGCATGCTCTCCCCCACGGCCACCCCGGCGGAACCGTTGAACTCCCGGTCCACCAGACCGGTGGGGAACAGCTCCCGCACGGTGACGCGGCGCTCCTCCTGGCAGTCATAGCCCTGGTAGTCGATCCCCTCGCCGTCCATGTGGATGACCTGGCCCAGCAAAAAGCGGCCGGCCACCACTGTGTGGACCGGCAGGGCCGGGTGGGGGTTGGGGGTGTTCTGGTCGATGTGGCAGCGGGGGCAACGCCCCTCTTCCAGCGGGGTCATGCAGTGGATACAGCGGTTGGTATCTATGTTCATCTGGCGTTCTCTCCTACTGTGGTGTGATGGCGCTGGGCGCAAACAGATGGATCAAAATCGACAAATTCTGCCGAGCTGGGCGGCCCACAGGGCGCTTTCTCCCCTCGGCCATTCATCTTATCATACCCTTTTTCCCGCCCAGTTGCAAGCGCCAAAGGGGGCCGGATCCCCCATTTTGTCCCCCCAGTGGGTGGAGATTTTTTCCACCCCCTCCCGGGCACAAAAAGGAGGCGGCCCCTCCCCGCGGGAAGGGCCGCCCCCGGCAAAACAGGGGTGCTGTCAGAGGGGCGCCACCGGCAGCCGCAGAACGGTCTTCTGCTTGTCCACCGGGGTCTTGCGGGGGTCGCCCAGGTAGATTTCGTGGTGGCGGCGTCCCTCGCCCAAGTCGGGGCGGAACCCCTCCTTTGCCAGGTAGGCGTGCATCCTGGCCAGGGTCTGGGGCTCATCGTCGTAACTGCCCCGGTGCAGACACTGGACACAGAGCCCCTCGTCCACTGTCAGCCGGAAAGCGGCGCTGGTGTCCAGCTTTTTCTTGTGGGCGGCTTCCTCCCTCGCCCAGGCAAAGACCTGGTCGGTGACAAAGTCGGGCAGGCGGATGGCCGCCCGCCAGCAGAAGGAGGACTTGTCGCCAAAATCGGCGTCTTCGCCCCCCTCGCTCCACCACCAGCCCTCCAGCGGGGGAACGACGTATGCAAAGAACCCGTCGATTGGGTGTCCGCCCTTCTCGCTCATGCGGATGGTGTAGGAGACGGTGTAGAGGACGGACACCGCCCGAGAGAATTCGCCGCCCTCCTCGTTGGGGTCGCCCCGCCCTTCCACCGCCACAAAGGGGAGGGGCGGCACCTCGATGAGGGACGGCGTCTCGCCGGGGAGATAAAGGGATCTCTCTGCTTTTTTGTAGTCCAGTGCAGCCATGTTTCATTCCTCCTGTAAAGGGTGTTCTCTTTTTTTACAGGATAGCAGGGAGAACTGGACAGCAGTCTGTCAGGTATGGGAGAAACGCCGCATCACTCGGCCAGGAGCCGGTCTCCCGCAATCAACTCCCGCAAAATCTCCTCTCCCTGGTACTGCTGCTCGAGGCTGCTCCCCCGCAGCAGCACCGGCGTCTCCTCGACGCCCAGTTTGGCCAGCAGGGCCGTGTCCCTCTCGTCCCCCTGCGGGGTGTAGCGAAAAATTTGGGCGTCCCGTTCCTCCAAATAGGAGCGCAGGGACGCCGTTACGGCCGCATCGCCGGCCCCCTCGTCCGAAATGTAGAGGAGGAGGTCCCCCTTCCCCTCGGCGGTGAGGAGCCGCGCCTCCACCTCCTCCGCCGAAATGGGGGAGAAGGGGCCGTCGGGCCGGTGGTCCCGGATGAGGACGTGGTTGTAGTGGGCGCTGTACGCGACCACCGCCAGGGCGACCCCGGAGAGGACCGCCAGAGCGGCCACCCCTCCGCGCCCCAGTCCCCTGCGGCGCAGAAACTGCACTGCGCCGGCGGCCAGGGCCGCTGCCGCCAGCAGGAGGACAAAGGCGTAGAAGCGCCCGTCCCGCAGCAGGCTGTCCTGGTACCAAAAGGCGTATTCGTCCCGGGCGATCCCCGTTTGGTAGGCCACCTCTCCCCCCCAGACAAGGAGGGACAGGGAAGCGATCCCCAGGGGGATGCCGGGCCATCTCTTTGCGCTTTTTTTCATCTCCATCACCTCACTGCCATCATACACCGAAGGGCAGGGCGCTGCCTAGGAAAACCGCCCACATTCGTCCACCTGCCCTCTTTTTCGGGGAAATTTTGGGCAGCTTCCCCACCCTGCCGGTCCTGCATCCGCCGCGCCAATCTGGCGCTGCGCCCCCCTTTTTGGAAACCCCCTGCCGCCCGGAGGCAAGGGATGCGCCCGGCTCGGTGGACCCCTCCTCCGCGAACGGTCCTCCACATCGGCCGTCCGGCGGTTTCAACGGCCCGTTTGCAGACGGGGATTTTCCCCCTTTCGCTGACAGACAAGCCGCATTTTTCCACCGCGCGGCGGCCGCGGGGGGCACCGCCTTTTCGGGCCAAGGGGCCGCCCCTCTGCGCTCCTTTTTTGCGGCGGCAACCGAAAAAGCGGGCCCTGCTCCCCTTCGTAGAAGCAGGGCCCGCTTTCATCAGCCGCGCATCCTGCGGCGGAAGACCCAGACAGCCACCGCCAGCACCGCCGCTGCGTAGCCCACCACCCACCAGAGGTGGGGGAAGATGCCGCCCCAATCCCCTGCCAGGGCGGCCCTCCCCGCCTTGACCGCGTGGATGAAGGGGAGGGCATCCGCCACCCGCTCAAAGGCGCCGCCCACCAGGCTCACGTCGAACCAGGTGTCCGACAGCCAGGCAGAGAGGTTGGTGAGGAGGGCCCCGCAGAGCCCGCCCACCTGCCGGTCGGTAAAGAGGCTGCCACAGAGCAGCCCGATGGCGATGAACAAAAGGGCTGTTGGCAGCAATACCGCCAGCGCCGGCAGCAGATTTGCCGTGACGGGAAGCCCCAGACAGAGGGCCGTCAGGTAGCAGACCGCCCCCTGCGCCAGCGCCATGGGAAAGAGGGGGAGGATGTACCCCAGCAGGAAATCGCCCGCCCGCATGGGGGAGGTGAAGAGCCGCTGGACAAAGGCGCCGGTGCGGTCGCGGGCGATGAGCATCCCCGAGAAGAGGGAGATGAAGGAGAGGCCGAAGACCGCGATGCCCGGGGTCAGCCGGGCAATGGGAAAGAGCTCGGTGGGGACATTTTTCTGAATGGCGCTGAGCAGCAGCAGGAGAATGACCGGAAAGCCCATCCCAAACAGCAGGTTGATGCGGTCGCGGACGATCTCCTTGGCGTTCCTGCCCGCAAAGGCAAGGGTCCGGTTCACAGGGCAGCCCCCCTCTCCCCCGCCAGGGCGACAAAGGCGTCTTCAAAGCTGGACGCACCTGCCTGGGCCATCAGCTCCCCGGCGGTGCCGACGGTGCGCAGCCGCCCCTCGGCCAGGATGCCGATGCGGTCGGACAGGGCCTGCGCCTCCTCCAGGTAGTGGGTGGTCAACACCACCGTCACCCGGCCCTTGAGGCGCTGGATCTCCCGCCAGAGCTCCCGCCGGGAGAGGACGTCCAGGCCCAGGGTGGGTTCGTCTAAAAAGAGGACCTGGGGGTCGGTGATGAGAGCCAAGGCGATGCTCAACCGCCGCTGCCAGCCGCCCGAGAGGGTGCGGGCCTGTTTCCTCTCCACCTGGGCAAAGCCCCCCTCCCGAATGGACTGGGCCGCCTTGGCGCGGGCCTCTTCCCTGCTGCAGCCGCCGATGCCGGCCATCAGTTCCAGGTTTTCGCGGACGGTGAGGTTGGGGGCCACCGCCGTCTCCTGCGGGGAGAGGCTGATGACCGCCTTGACCCGCTCCTTCTCCCGGAGGATGCTGTGGCCCATCAGCCAGGCCTCCCCCGCGGTGGAGGCAATCAGGCAGGAGAGCAGCTTGATGGCGGTGGATTTGCCCGCCCCGTTGACCCCCAGCAGGGCAAACAGCTCCCCCTGCCCGACGCACAGGTCCAGCCCGTCCAGGGCCAGTTTGTCCCGGTAGCGCTTGGTGAGGGCCTTGGTCTCAATGGCGTTCACTCCCCCTCGCCTCCTCTTTCACTGCGGGGCGGGGCCTTCTCTCGCTGGGCGGCCTTCATCAGCTCGTGGGCGAAGGACTGCACCAGGTCGGCCTTGACGATGGCGATCCCCTGCTCCTCGTCCCCCAAAACCAGCAACTGGTCCCCGGTGGAGATGGAGAACACCTCCCGGGCCCGCTTGGGGATGACGATCTGCCCCCGCTCTCCCACCCGCACCAGGCCGAAGAGATGTTTGCCTTTCGGGGTGAGCAGCGCCCCGCCCTGGCTGTCGTGGTGGTTGACCAGTTCGTCCAGGGTGATACTGTAAAGGTCGGCCAGGGCCTGGGTGTTGGGCAGGTCGGGGATGGTCTCGCCGCTCTCCCACTTGGCGACGGCCTGGCGGGAGACCCCGATGCGCTCGGCCACCTCCTCCTGGGAGTAGCCGCGGGCCCGGCGCAGAAACTGCAAATTCTCATGGATCATACTTTTCACACCTCCTATGGCTGTATTCTACCCCACCACAGCGGCCAAAACCACCAATTGCGGCTGACAGGGGATGTTCGTTTCGGTTGCCCCTCTCCCAGCTCCCAAAGGGGGCAACCGCGCCGTTTTCACGGGGAACAGGCCCCGCCGGCGGTCATATTGGATGAGCGATCAGGCGGTGAGCCCCCTCTGATCGCTTCCCCCGCCGGAGGGGCGGGCGCGGCCGGGGGGACGTTTCGCGCCACCGGTCTCAAACTTCCCGGCACCAAGTCGGCGGGTTCGGGGGGCAGCCGCTGGGGAAAAGGCGGCAGCCGTGCCCCTCTATGCGGGGCGGGCCGAGTGAGCGCCCTCCCGCCACCAAGTCGATGGGTTCAAGGGCAGCCGCTGGGGAAAGGGCGGCAGCTGTGCCCCTCTATGCGGGGCGGGGCGGAGTGAGCGCCCTCACGCCACCAAGTCGGCGGGTTCGGGAGCAGCCGCTGGGAAAAGAGCGGCTGCCGTGCCCCTCTATGCGGGACGGGGCGGAGTGAGTGCCCTCCCGGCACCAAATCGGTGGGTTCGAGAACAGCCGCTGGGGAAAAGGCGGCAGCCGTGCCCTCTATGCGGGGCGGGGCGGGGCGGAGTGAGCGCCCTCCCGGCGGCCGATGGCGGGGAAAGACGGCTCGGTCCCTCTCCCCCGGCAAAAACGCAATCGGTCCCCGCCGCCCGCACCAGACTACGATCACCCGAAAAAGGCCACCGGCTCCCGGCGGGCAGCGCACTTCTTTTCAAAGCCCTTTTGGGCCAACCGGTAGGCAGGGCCCCGAAAGGCGCGGGCCCCGGTGGGACAGACGGCGATGCAGGCGGCGCAGGCGATACACCGCTCCCCGTCGGTTTCTTTGGGGGCGGCGGGGTCGATGGCCCCGGCCGGGCAGACGGCCGCGCAGGCCCCGCAGCCGGTACAGCGGCGGTCGCCGGAGGGGTGGAGGGGGACGGACCTCGCCTCCCTGTACGGGCGGCCGCCCGGCAGGTGAAGGGCCGGGGGCGCGGCGGGGTCAAGGGCCTCGGCCGCCGCCTCTCCCCCGGCGGCAAAGCGGGCGAGAAAGGCCGCATCCTCCCCGTCGGGGCGGCCCTGGCCCACGGTGGGGAAGATGGAGTGCTGGGCCACCGCCGCGGCCGCCCCCACCGTGTGAAAGCCCCCCGCCTCCAACAGGTCGGAGAGCTCCACCAGGCAGTCGTCAAAGTCGCGGTTGCCGTAGACCGCCACCGCCAGGGCGGGCCCACCCTCCCCCTTCAGGCGGCGCAGGCTCTCGGCACAGAGGGCGGGCACCCGCCCGGCGTAGACCGGGACGCAGACCACCGCCAGGCAGTCGGCTGGAAGGGCCCATTCCTCCGTCAGGGGCTGGCGCAGAAGGTTGCGCCCCTGAGTGGGGAGGGCGAGCCCCTCGCCGATGAGGCAGGCGGTCCGCTCGGTGGTGCCGGCGGCGCTGAAGTAGATGAGCTGGGCGCTTTTGATCTTCATTTGATTCTCCTCTTTCTCTCTCGGTTTTTCTCCACTATCCCCCAAAGAAAACGGCCTGTCAAGCGAGGCCCGCTTTACAGGTGCAAAAGGGCCCGCCGACGCCTCCTCCGCACAAAAGGCGGGGAGGGGCCGAAGCGGGCCCAAAACGGCAGCGACAGAGGGTGAGGGTGAGCAAACGGCTACTCGCCGTCCTCCTCGTCCCAGTTGTGCCAGATGTCCTGCACGTCGTCGTCCTCTTCCAAGTGGTCGATGAGCAGGCCGATCTTCTTGATTTGGTCGGGGTCGTCCAGGTGGGTGGTGGTGCTGGGGAGATAGGCCACCTCGGCCGAGTAGAAGACAAATCCCTTTTTGTCGAAGTACTCCCGCGCGGCGGAGAAGCCCTCGGGGGCGACGGTGCACTCGATCACCCCGTCCTCAAAGGTGTAGTCCTCCACCCCGGCTTCCAGGGCGTCCTCCATAAAAGCCTCCTCGTCCACCCCGTCGGCGTTCAGGTCGATGACCCCCTTCTGGGTGAAGAGGAAGGAGACACAGCCCGACTGGCCCAGGTTGCCGCCGAACTTGTCAAAATAGTGGCGGATGTTGGCCGCGGTGCGGTTGCGGTTGTCCGACAGGGTCTCCACCAAAAAGGCGGTGCCGCCGGGGCCGTATCCCTCGTAAAGGATCTCTTCATAGGTGTCCTTGCCCTCGCCCATGGCCTTTTTGATGACCCGCTCGATGTTGTCGTTGGGCACGTTGTTGGCCTTGGCATTGGCGATGGCGTCGCGCAGCTTGGAGTTGGAGGCGGGGTCAGGCCCGCCCTCTTTGACGGCGACCGAGATCTCCCGGCCGCACTTGGTGAAGATCTTGGCCTTCGCGCCGTCGGTCTTCTCCTTCTTGCGCTTGATGTTGTTCCACTTGGAATGTCCCGACATGGTGTGTCCTCCTTTTTCCTATTTTGGTTCGCGGGGGGGGGGGGGGTCACAGGGGCCCTCCCGCTCTTCCATTTCTAAGATGGCGGCGATGAGCTCGTTCAGCCGCGCCGTCTCGCCCTTTAAGTCCAGGTAGCCCACCAGGGCTTCCAGCCCAGTGGCGGCCCGGTACTCCGCTGGGCTGGCGTTTTTGGGGACGGTCACCCCGCTGGCGTTGCGTCCCCGCTTGTAGATCTGCTGCTCCTCCTCGGTGAGGCGGTCGTATATGTAGCGCACGGCCCGGCACTGGGCCGAGGCGCGCACGTGCTGCACACAGAGGTTGTGGAGCTTTTTGGGGGGCATGCTCCCCCCCGCCTCCACCAGGTAGCGGCGGATCGCTAGCTCGTAGACCCCGTCGCCGAGAAAGGCCAGGGTCAGCGGGCTGAGCTGTTTTGGGTGTTCCAAAGGCATCCCCCTCTTTTAGTAGACAAAGGTGAACTCGAAATCGCCCACCCGCACGGTGTCCCCCTCCTGGATGCCCATCTCCTCCAGCCGGTCGATGACGCCGCTCTGGCGCAGCACCCGCTGGAAGTACTGGAGGGACTCGTAGTCGTCCATATTGACCGAGCCCAGCAGGGCCCCGGCCCAGTCGCAGACCACCTCGTAGGCCGCGTCGTCGGCCCGGCGGACGGTGAACTGGCTGTAGTCGAGGGGCTTTGCCTCCTCCCGCACGAAATCGCTCTCGTAGCGGACGATGGGGGGCAGCTCTTCCAGGGCGCGGCTGACGGCGTTCACCAGGTCCCGCAGGCCCTGGCGGGTGGCGGCGGAAACCACATAGAAGGGGTAGCCCTGCTCGCGGACAAAGGCGCCAAAGCGCGCGATCTGCTCGTCGCTGGCCAGCTCGCACTTGTTGGCGGCCACGATCTGCGGCCGCTGGGCCAGCTCACTGCTGAAGTTTTCCAGCTCCCGGTTGATGGCGGCAAAGTCCTCGCAGGGGTCGCGCCCCTCCAGGCCCGAGACGTCCACCACGTGCAAAATCAGCCGACAGCGGTCCACGTGGCGCAGGAAGTCGTGCCCCAGGCCGACCCCCTCGCTGGCCCCCTCGATGAGGCCGGGGATGTCGGCCATGACGAAGGAGTGCCCCTCCTCCACCGAAACCACCCCCAAGACCGGGGAGAGGGTGGTGAAGGGGTAGTTGGCGATCTTCGGTTTGGCGGCGCTCACCGCCGAGATGAGGGTGGACTTGCCCACGTTGGGGAAGCCCACCAGCCCCACGTCCGCCAACAGCTTGAGTTCCAGCACCAGCTCGAACTCCTCCCCCGGCTGGCCGGGCTTGGCAAAGCGGGGCACCTGGCGGGTGGCGGTGGCGAAGCGGGCGTTCCCCGCACCGCCCCGGCCGCCCAGGGCCACGGCCACCGGCTCGTCCCCCGAGAGGTCGGCCATCACCTTGCCGGTGCCGGCCTCCTTCACCAGGGTGCCCTTGGGGACCTTGATGAGGATGTCCTGCCCGCTCTTCCCCTTGCGGTTGCCGCCGGAGCCGTTTTCGCCCCGCTCGGCCGCGAACTTGCGCTTGAAGCGAAAGTCCACCAGGGTGGAGAGGTTGGTGTCCACCTGAAAGACCACGTTGCCCCCCCGGCCGCCGTCGCCGCCGTCCGGGCCGCCCGCGGCCACATATTTTTCCCGGCGGAAGGAGACGGCCCCGTCCCCCCCGTCGCCGGCCTTGACCTTGATTTTCACTACATCGACAAACATCGGTTCACCCGTTCGCGCCCGCTGGCGCGCCTTTCTCGGAGAGCGTTCTCCCGCCCTGCCTCTCCCCCTTACCTTTTCCCGGTTTGCCGGGCCCATGCGGGCGGGCGGGGGAGCGGCGGCCTTTTTTCAAAAGGAAATCCCGAGCTTTCGCCCGGGATTTCCGAAAAGGCTCATCTGCAAAGGGCGAAAAACCGCCGGGTCGCTTCTCTACGCCTCGTAGACGCTGACCTTTTTGCGGTCTTTGCCGACGCGCTCGAACTTCACCTTGCCACTGACTTTGGCAAACAGGGTGTCGTCAGACCCGCGGCCCACGTTCTCACCCGGGTGGATGTGGGTGCCGCGCTGGCGGACCAGGATGTTGCCGGCCAGCACGAACTGACCGTCACCCCGCTTCACGCCAAGGCGCTTGGACTCGGAGTCACGGCCGTTCCGGGTGGAACCGACGCCTTTCTTATGGGCAAAAAACTGGATATTGAGTTTCAGCATTCCTCTACACCTCCGTATCGGTTATGACAATGTTTTTGGGATAGTCCTGCGCCAGCAGCGACAACTGCAGGTACAGGCTTTCAAAGAGCAGCTTGGCGCCCTCGCCCCCCCCTTCGCAGCGAAGGGAGATGTCCCCCTCGTGTACCGAGAGGTCGGCGGGCAGCCCCGCGCACTCCGTCAGGCCGTTCGCCGCCATCTGCACCGCAGAGGTGACCGAGGCGCAGACAATGTCCTGTCCGCTCTCGGCAAAGCCGGCGTGGCCCTTGACTCGAAACCCGACGATCTCGCCGCCGCGGCGGCAAAAGCGGATGCGAATCATTTCCTTACGCGTTGATGGCGGTGATCTCTACCTTGGTGTAGGGCTGCCGGTGACCCATCTTGCGCTTGGAGTCCTTTTTGGGGCGGTAGGTGAATACCGTGATTTTTTTGCCCTTGCCGGACTTGACGATCTTGCCGGTGACGTTGGCGCCCTCGACAAAGGGGGTGCCGACCTTCAGCCCGTCGTCGCCGGAGATGGCCACGACCTGCTCGAAGGTGTAGTCGGCGCCGTCTTCTGCGTCGAGCTTCTCGATGTAGACGACATCGCCCTGGGAAACCTTGTACTGCTTCCCGCCGGTCTGGATAACTGCGTACATATTTGCACCTGCTTTACATTAGACTCGCTGTATACATAGGCGGCGGGAGACCCGCTCTTGTGTTTGCCCAGAACATGCGGCTTCCCTAGTTTAGCAAATTTCTCCCGCCCTGTCAAGGGAAAATCCCCATGACAAAGCCGTTTTTCGCGGTTTTTGCGCCCCTATCTCCCCCCGGCGGCGCGCAGGGTGTTTTGCATGAGCATGGCGATGGTCATCGGCCCCACCCCGCCGGGGACCGGGGTGATGTAGGCGGCCTTTTGGGCGGCGGCGGCAAAGTCCACATCCCCGCAGAGTTTGCCGGCGGCGTCCCGGTTCATCCCCACGTCGATCACCAGGGCGCCGGGCTTCACCATCTCGCCGGTGACAAAGCCCGCTTGCCCCACCGCCGCCACCAGGATGTCGGCCCGGGCGGCGATCTCCTGCAGGCTCTGGGTGCGGGAGTGGCAGACGGTGACGGTGCCGTTTCGCCCCAACAGCAGCAGGGCGGTCGGCTTGCCCACGATGTTGGAGCGGCCGATGACCACGCAGTGCTTGCCCTCCACCGAGACGCCGGTGGAGTCGATGAGTTCCAAGATCCCCGCAGGGGTACAGGGGACAAAGCCGGGCTCCCCCACCAGCAGCTGGCCGGCGCTCTGGGGATGAAAGCCGTCCACGTCCTTGTCGGGGGGGATGGCCTCGATGACCGCCCGCTCGTCGATCTGCGGCGGCAGGGGGAGCTGCACCAGGATGCCGTGCACCGACCCGTCGCCGCCCAGGGCGGCGATGCGCGACAGCAGCTCCTCCTGGGTGGTCTGCGCCGGGAGGCGGTAGACCCGGGAGGAGATGCCCACCTCGGCGCAGGCCCGCTCCTTGTTGCGCACATAGATCTGGCTGGCCGGGTCCTCCCCCACCAGCAGCACCGCCAATCCGGGGGTGACGCCGCGCTCCTCCCGCAGGGCGCGGCAGCCGGCGGCCACCCGGGCACGGACGGCGGCTGCCACCGCCTTGCCGTCGATGAGGGCGGCGCTCAACGGCCGTCCTCCGCGTCGGGGGCGTCGGGGGCCTCGGGCGCCGCGGCGCGGGCCAACTGCCAGGCCTGGGGGCGCAGGTAGCTCTCGTCGTGGGCGGCGCGGATCTTGCCCTTGACGATCAGCCAGGTAATCAGGGCGGCGACGACGCAGGCCCCGGCCAGCAGCTGGGAGACCCGCAGCCGGCCGATCATCAGGCTGTCGGTGCGCAGCCCCTCGATCCAGAAGCGGCCCAGACCGTACCAGCCGATGTAGATGAGGAACATCTCGCCGTCAAAGCGGCGGTGTTTGGTGTAGAAGTGGAGGATCAAAAAGCCCGCCAGACACCAGAGGAACTCGTAAAAAAAGCAGGGGTGCACTGGCATGGTGGGGTCCACCGCCACCCCCAGGTCGGCCAGGGCGGTGGCGTGGCGGGAGAGGTAGGCCTCGGTGTTTTGGGAGTACATCCCCCAGGGGAGGGTGGTGTTGGAGCCGAAGGCCTCCTGGTTGAAAAAGTTGCCCCAGCGGCCCAGGGCCTGGCCGATGAAGAAGCCCATCCCCGCCAGATCCAGAACCGGCAACACCTTCATCTTCTTGATCCGGCAGGCGATGGCCCCCACCAGGATGGCCCCGATGAGGCCGCCGTAGATGGCCATCCCGCCGGTGCGGAAGTTGAAGATCTGCCAGAGGTTGTCCTTGAACTGGTCAAAGGCGTAGGCCACGTAGTAGGCCCGCGCGCCGATGATGCCGCCGAAAAAGCCCCAAAAGACCACGTCCAAAAAGTCGTCGCCCTTCACCCCGAAGAGCTTGGAGCGGCGGTAGCAGTAGAGCACCGCCAGCACCAGCCCCAAGCAGATGACCACGGCGTACCAGTAGATTTCAAAGCTGCCGATCTTGAGGGCCACGTCGTTGATTTTCAGGTCGAGCCCCAATCCGGGAAAACGCACTTCCATTGCAAAATCCTCCTTGTTTGTCGGGTGGTGGGTCCGCCCCGCGGGCGGCTATCTCTCCTCTTTCTTGGGCCAGATGATGGAGACCGCGCTGCGCTCCTGGCGCAGGATCTCGGCAAACCGGGCCTGCACAGTGGCAAAGCGAAGGGACTTGATGAAGTCGATGCTGTCGTACAGGGTGCAGCCCTGGAAATGGGCCCCCACCAGGGCGGTGGCAATGGCCTCGGGCCGGCCGAAGGTGCGGATATAGCGGCCGTAGATGCCCTTTTTGATCCGCTCGAAGTCCTCCCGGGGGAGGCCCTCCCGCCGGGCCTTTTCGATGGCCGCGTAGAGGCAGTAGGAGAACTCGCCGGTCTTCTGGGTCTCGCAGGAAAAGAGGAGGGCGTGGTAGCTGTCGCCGCTGAACACGTCGTAGCCGAAGGTGGGGCCGATGATCCCCGCCTCGTACATCTCGCGGTAGAAGTCGCTGGTCTCGCCGGTGAGCAGTTCCAGGATCACCGTGTCCACCACCCGGTCAAAGGGGCTCTCCACCGGGGCCTCCTTAAAGCCCACCGTCACCAGGGGAACGGCGATCTGCAAGCTCTCCTCGGCGTAGGTCTTGACGATCTCCCGCGGCTCGTAGACCCGCTCGCGGCGCAGGGAGAAGGGGTTCTCGGGGGCCTGGCTGCAGCGCCGCCGGCAGACTTCCAGCGCCTCGTCCGGGTCGATGTTGCCGGCCACCGCCAACACCATGTTGCGGGGGTCGTAGAAGAGGCGGTGCACCCGCTCCAGGGTGGCGCGGTCGATTTTTTGGATCGAGTCCACCGTGCCGGCGATGTCCTCCTTCACCGGGTCGTTGTGGTAGAGGCAGCCCAGCAGGTCGAAGGTAGAGCGCCAGTCCGGGTCGTCGTCGTACATCTTGATCTCCTGGGCGATGATCCCCTTCTCCTTCTCCACGTTCTCGTCGGTCAGGTAGGGCGCGCCGATCTGCCCCAGGAGGATGTCCACCGACTGGGCCACGTTCTGGGTGGCGGTAAAGAGGTAGCAGGTGCGGTCAAAACTGGTGTAGGCGTTGGCGCTGGCCCCGGTCTTGGCGAACTTCAAAAAGAGGTCGCCCTCCTCGCTCTCAAAGAGCTTGTGCTCCAAAAAGTGGGCCACCCCGGCGGGGATGTGCACTTCCTCCTCCCCGTCGAAAAAGGCGCAGTCCTGGCTGCCCACCTTGCACCCCAGCAGGCAGTGGGCGGTGGAGAGCCCCTCGGTGGGGTAGAGCAGGACCGTCAGCCCGGAGGGCATGACCGCCTTCTGGTAGCCGCCTGCAAACCCCTTGGCGCGAATTGTCTCGGTGCGAACCAAATCCATCCTGTCTCCTCTCGTAAACAGTCGCTTGTCTTCCATCTCGCCGCCCCCCTAGAGCGCCCGCTGCCGGGGCTTGAGCAGGTAGCGGAGCCGCTGGGAGAAGCTGGCGCAGACGGCCATGACCTCTTCCCGGGTGGCGGCCTCGATCTGGGCGGCTGCGGCCTGGGGGGACTGGGCGTCCCCCTCCAGCACCTGGCCCAGGTACCAGGGGTCCAGCTCGGCCAGGGAGTCCTCCATGGCGGTCATGCTGTTTTTCAGGTAGGCCTTGGCGTCCTGCAACTCCTCGTCGGTAAAGTTGCCGGCAGCCAGCTCCGCCAGTTCGCGGCGGATGCTCTCCTCGGCGCGGGGGACGTCCTTCTCGTCCAGCCCGCAGTCCACCGTCAGCACCCCGGTCACCCGGTTGAAGCGGGCGTCGCAGTAGTAGCAGAGGCTCTGCTTCTCCCGCACGTTGGCAAAGAGGCGGGAGAAGGGCGCCCCCCCGAAGAGGGCGACAGCCGCCCGCACCGCCCCGTACTGCCCGGGGGCAAACCGGCGGGCGGGCAGGAAGCTCAGGACCAGCTTGGACTGGGTGACCGAGAGGGCCTCCTCCACCTCCACGGGGCCCTCGGTCGAGGGCAGCGGGGGGAGGGAGAAGGCGGCGGGGCGGGGCGGCAGGCCGCCCAACTGCCGGGCAAAGACCTCGGCCGCGCCCGAGAAGTCGCCTCGGCCGCTGCAGAGGATCTCCACCTGGGCGCTCTCCAGCAGCCGCTGCAGGGCCCGGTAGAGGGCCGCCCCGTCCAGGGCCAGGACCGCCTCTTTGGTGCCCAGGCGGGAGCCGGCCAGGGGGGTCCCCACATGGAGGATCTCCCGGCTGCGCCCCAGGGCGTAGGCCCGCTTGTTGTTGATCTCGCTGTCGATCTCCTCACAGAGGTTTTTCTGCTCCACCGCCACCTCGTCGGGGAGGAAGGCGCCTCCGGGGGCGTTGGGCCGCAGCAGCATGTCGCAGAGGAAGTCGGCCAGTTCGCCGTTGATCTTCTCCCGCTTCCAGGCAAAGGCCTCGTCGATGGTCTGCACCGCCAGGCTCAACACCTGACAGCCCCCCAGGGTGGCGAGGGTGCAGTCGTAGTAGGCCCCGTAGAGGTCGTAGAGCTTGCGGTTGAGGGGGGCAAACCCGGGGTAGCGCTCGCTCCCCCGCCGCAGCAGGTAGGAGAGCATCGCCCCCTGGGCCGACGCCTCCTCGCTGCGGGGGAAGCAGAGGTTGACGGAGATGCGGTTGCAGACGTAGCGCCCGTCCCCCAGAGTGGTGAGGGAGATCCCCTCGGCAAGGGTTTTTCGTTCCATGTATGACAGTCCTTCCGTTGTCTTTCTCAAATCCATTCGCTCACCGGGCCGGGCTGCCGCTGCCCATGATGGCCTGGGCCACCCGGACCCCGTCCACCGCCGCCGAGACGATCCCCCCGGCGTAGCCCGCCCCCTCCCCGCATGGATAGAGGCCGAAGGCCGCCGGGGAACAGAGATCCTCCCCCCGCAGGACGCGCACCGGGGAGGAGGTGCGCGTCTCCACCCCGGTGAGGAGGGTGTCGGCCGCATCGAAGCCGGGCAGCTTGCGCCCGAAGTCCCGCAGCCCCAGCTGAAGCATCCCGTACACCCGGGGCGGGAAGAGGCGGGAGAAGTCGGCCGGGGCGACCCCCACGGCGTAGCTGGGGGCCACCCGGCCAAAATTCGCCCCCGGCCGCCCGGCCAAAAAGGCGTCGGCGCTCTGGCAGGGGGCCCGGTAACCGCCGCCCCCCAGGGCAAAGGCCGCCCGCTCCAGCTGGCGCTGAAAGGCGATGCCCGCCCGGGGGTCCTGGCCGAAGTCCCGGCTGTCCACCCCGGCCACCAGGGCGCTGTTGGCGTTGGGGCCGCTGCGGGCGTACTCGCTCATCCCGTTGACCACCACGCCCCCCTCTTCGGAGGCGGCGGGGACCACCGTTCCCCCCGGGCACATGCAGAAGGTGTAGACCCCCTGCCCGTCCACCCGGCGGGAGAGCTGGTACTCCCCCCCCGGCAGGGGGGGGTCCCCGGCCAGGTCGCCGTAGAGGCCCCGGTCGATGTCCCCCTGCAGGTGTTCGACCCGGACCCCCACCGAAAAGGGTTTGGGCGCCACCGGCAGCCCCTTGTCAAAGAGCAGCGCAAAGGTGTCCCGGGCGCTGTGGCCCACCGCCAGCACCAGCCGGGAACAGGGGATCTTCTCCCCCCCGGCGGTGCAGGAGACCACCCGGCCCCCGACAATCTCGATTTCTTCCAGGCGGGTGTCGAAGCGGATCTCGCCTCCCAGGCGGAGGATCTCCCCCCGCACCTTTCGCACCACCTGCCGCAGCCGGTCGGTGCCGATGTGGGGCTTGGCCCGGTGCAGGATCTCCTCCGGTGCACCGAAGGCGGCCAGCTGCCGCAGCACCCAGCCGCAGCGCTCGTCCCCGATGCGGGTGGTGAGCTTGCCGTCCGAGAAGGTGCCGGCGCCCCCCTCCCCGAACTGGACGTTGCAGGCCGGGTCCAGTTCGCCGGTGCGCCAAAACCGCTCCACCGCCGCCACCCGGCGCTCCACCGGGGCGCCCCGCTCCAGCACCAGGGGGCGGTAGCCCTGCCCCGCCAGGGCCAGGGTGCAGAACATCCCCGCCGGGCCCAGGCCCACCACCACCGGCCGGTGGGCCAGCGGCGCCCCGGCGGGAGCGAAGGCGGGCGGGGTCTCCCGCACCAGGCGCACCCCCTGCTCCCGGGCGGCGAGGCGCTCTTCCAGGGCGGGGTCGTGCAGCGCCAACTCGGCGCTGCAGACATAGCGCACCCGGTCGCGGCGGCGGGCGTCGAGGGAGACCTTGGCCAGGTGGCTCTCCGCCAGTTGGGCGGGTCTCAGCCCCAGGCGGCGGAGCGCCTTCTGGCAGGCGGTGGCCGGGTCCTCCCCCAGGGGGACGGGGATATTCTGCACCAAGATGGCCAAGGGGCGGCCTCCTCTCTCAAAAATCTCTTGCGGGCTTCCTATTTGGCGCTCACCTTCACCACCACTTCATAGCTGCCGGTGGGCCAGACCATGGCCCCGCTGGTGGTGGAGAGCTGCACCGGCACGTTGTACTGGCCGTTTTTCAGCTCGATGGACGCGCCGTCCACCTCGGCGACGATGTCGGTCCCCTCCAGGGCGTCGATGTCGTCGCGCAGCCCCACGAACTTCACCCCGTAGAGGCGGCGGGTCACCACCGAGATGTCGTAGTTCTCGGGGGCGTTGATGACGTTGATGTTGGAGACGGTGAAGCTGCCGCCGTCGTAGCGGCTGCCGAAGCTGACGGCCACCGAGTCGAAGTCGTCCAGGTTGACAAAGCCGGTGGGCAGCTGGTCTTGCACCTGGAAGGTGTAGCCGTTTTTGTAGTCGAAGTCCAGCACGTTGACATAGCCCAGGGTGATGGCGGTCATCCGGTCCACCGTCTCGGCGGGGCCGGCCACCTGGATGGTGGTCTCGCTCAGGTCGTACTGCAGGGCGCTGCCGTCCAGCCCGCTGGGCAGGTTGGTAAAGGCCACCTTCAGGGGCAGGGTGGCTTTTTTCAGCACCGGGATGGTCACCTGCACCTTGGGGGTGTCGATGGAGAGAGTGCTGCCCAGCTCGATCTCGCTGCCGTCGGCGGCGTAGAGGCGGACCTCCGCCTCCACCTTGGCGGTCTTTGCCAACTTGGTGTCCTTGCCGTCCAGCCGGACCTCGGCCTTGGCCACCTGGTCCACCGCCGACTCGGGCCCCTTGACGGTGATCTCCTTGGGGTTGGCGGCGGAGGAGCCGAGGATGTAGCCCTCCTCCGCGGTGTAGCCGGAAACGGCGACGGACAGTTCGGTCTTGAGGGTCTTGACCCGGTCAAAGGTCAGCTCCACCTGCTCGGGGGAGACCGAGAGGATGGTGAAGTCGGCCGCCGAGTCGACCTTCACCGCCCGCAGGGAGCAGGTGTACTTCCCCGCCTCGGTGACGCTGGTGAGCACCGGGTAGACCACGATGTCGGAGGGCTTGAGGGAACCCACCACCTCGCGGCGGCCCTCCACCTTGACGCGGACGGTGCGGTTTTGCCCGTCCACCACGTCCAGTCCCACCGAAGACAGGGTCTCGTTGCTGCCGGAGATGGTGATGGGCACGTCGGAGACGGTGGTGGTGATGGTGGGGCTGATGGTGAAGGCCACCACGAACCAAAAGAGGATGGCCACCCCCACCGAGAGCACCTTCATGAAGCGGCTGTCGTCCATCAGCCGCTGAAAATCGAGTTTCTTCATCTGTGTTCCCTCCTGCCAAAGGGGAAGCGGCGTTTTTTCTGCTCGGCGGCGGGGGCCTGGGGCAGCAGCTCGTTGGAGAGCAGCCGCTGCAGGTAGTCGCGCTCGATGCCCCGGTGGAGGTGGCCGTCGCAGGCCACCGAGATGAGGCCGGTCTCCTCGCTGACCACCACCACCACCGCGTCGGAGTTTTCAGAGACCCCCAGGGCCGCCCGGTGGCGGGTGCCCAACTCCTTGCTGATCTCAAAGTTTTGGGAGAGGGGGAGGAAGCAGCCCGCCGCGCAGACGCGGCCGTCGCGCATCACCACCGCCCCGTCGTGCAGGGGGGTATTGACGAAGAAGAGGTTGCCGAAGAGCTCGACACTGGGCTCGGCGTCCACCACGGTGCCGGTGGAGATAATGTCCCCCAGCTTGGTCTTTCGCTCGATGACGATGAGGGCGCCGGTCTTTTTGCCCGAGAGGATGTCGGCGGCGTCACAGACCACGACGATGGCCTTCTCCACCTTTCTGCGGGTGGCGTCGTCCACCGTGGAGCCGGAGGAGAAAAACCGCAGGCTGCGCAGCTTGGTGCGGCCCACCTTCTCCAGCGCGCGGCGGATCTCGGGCTGAAAGACCACCACCAGCGTCACCACCCCAAATTGGAGGATGGCGTTGAGGAGGAATTTCAGCGATTCCAGCCCCAGTTGGGAGGCCAGCACATAGGCCACCAAAAAGATGATGACCCCTTTGAGGAGTTGGGCCGCCCGGGTCTCCCGCACCAGGATAAAGGCGACGTAGACGATATAGGAGACGATGGCCACGTCCAGAACATCCATGACGGTGATGGTCTTGATGACGCTGACCAGCGAGTCGAAAAACGTGGTGATGGCTTGCATGGATAAGCCCCCTTCTATGGCAAAGGTTACAGGTGTTTACAGGCCGGGTCCCCCCACCCTGTCGGGGGAGGGAGGGGTCTCGATGGGCAGCAGCAGGCAGACGCTGTGGGCGGCAATGCCCTCCCGGCGGCCGGTGAAGCCCAGGTGCTCCTCGGTGGTGGCCTTGACGCTGATGTTTTCCAGTTCGGTCTGCAGGTCGCCGGCCAGGTTGCGGCGCATCTGCTCTATGTACGGGGCCAGTTTGGGGGCCTGGGCGATGACGGTGCAGTCCAGGTTGCCCAGCTTGTAGCCGCGCTCCTTCATCATCTCCCGCACCGCCCGCAGCAGGGCGCGGCTGTCGGCGCCCTTGTACATGGGGTCGGTGTCGGGGAAATGGGCGCCGATGTCCCCCAGCGCCAGGGCGCCCAGGATGGCGTCCATGGCGGCGTGCAGCAGCACGTCGGCGTCGGAATGGCCCAGCAGCCCCTGGTCGCAGGGCAGGTCCACCCCGCCCAAAATCAGCTGTCGGCCCGGCGAAAAGGCGTGCACGTCGTACCCGTGCCCGATGCGGATCGCTTGCATCTCTACTCCCCCCTCACGGCCAGGATCTGCTCGCAGAGAGCCAGGTCTTCCGGCGTGGTGATCTTGATGTTTTGATAGCTCCCCTGCGAGAGGTAGACGCGCCGTCCGGCGCTCTCGAAGAGCTGGCAGTCGTCGGTGTAATCCCGCCCCTGGGCGAGGGCCTCCTCCATGGCGCGGCGGTAGGTCCCCACCTCGAAGATCTGCGGGGTCTGGCAGGCAAACAGGGTGGCCCGGTCGGGGGTGGAGTCGATGAAGCCGTCCTCCCCCCGCACCTTGATGGTGTCCTTCACCGGGACGGCGGCCGCCGCCCCGCCGTGGGCGATGGCGTCGCGCAGCACCCGGCGGATGAGGGCCTTGTCGCAGAGGGGGCGGGCCCCGTCGTGGACGGCCAGGTACTGGCAGCGCCCGTCGAGACAGGCGAGGCCGATGGCCGCCGACTGCTGGCGGCTCTCCCCCCCGCGGACGATCTGGCTCACCTTCGCCAGCCGCCAGCGGGCGCAGAGGTCGGCCACCTTGGCGATCGACTCCTCCCGGGTGACCACCACGATCTCGCCGATCTCCCGGCACTCCTCAAAGGACAGCAGAGTGCGGGCCAGGCAGGGGATCCCCCCCACCGGGGCAAACTGCTTGTCGATCCCCTCCATCCGGCTGGCGCTGCCGGCGGCCACCACGATGGCCGACACAAAAGGCCGCTTCTCCCCCACGGCGCACCCCTCCTCCAAACGAAAAAAAGAGGCCGCCCAACCGGCTGCAAAAGGGCGGCTCAAAACGCTCCTATACGCCTAACAGTATACTATAAATCCCCTGTCGTTTAAACCCCTGATTTTTCCTGTTCGCCAAAAGTTCACAAAAGCGGCGGCCCTTCCTTGGGCGAAATGACCCCGCCGCCAAAAAAGGGGGCGAAACTTTGGCCAAAGCCCCCATTGCCAGCCCCCGCCGCGGGCGGATATAGTGTTGTTGTGCGACCATTTCGCCGGCTGTGCGCCGGCCCGATAGAAGGAGCGAGTGACAAATGGACAAACAGCAGATCAAGGCGGCCGTCTGCGCGGCCATCGACCAAAACCGGGACAAGCTCATCGCCCTGGGCAAGGACATCTTCTCCCACCCCGAGCTGGGCTATAAAGAGACCCGCACCAGCTCCCTGGTGCAGCGCACCTTTGAGGAGCTGGGGCTGCCCTATCAAAACGAGCTGGCCCTCACCGGGGTCAAGGCCCGGGCCGCCGGGCGGGACCACCGGGCCACCGTCGCGGTGATGGGGGAATTGGACGCCGTCGTCTCCCCCCTGCACCCCAACGCCGACAAGCAGACCGGCGCGGCCCACGCCTGCGGCCACAACGCCCAGATCACCACCATGTTGGGGGCGGCCATGGGCCTTTGCCTCTCGGGGGCGATGGAGCAGCTGGACGGGGACGCGGTCTTCATGGCGGTGCCCGCCGAGGAATTTGTGGAGCTGGAGTACCGGGAGAAGCTGCTGCGCGACGGCAAGATCGAATTTTTGGGCGGCAAGCAGCAGCTGATCGCCGAGGGCGCCTTTGACGACGTGGACATGGCGATGATGGTCCACTCGATGCCCGGGGCCCCCACCCCCCAGTTCACCGCCGTGGGCGCGGGCTGTTCGGGCTTTGTGGGCAAACTGGTGAAATACCGCGGCAAGGAGGCCCACGCCGGGGCCGCCCCCCACGACGGCATCAACGCCCTCAACGCCGCCTGCCTGGGGCTGATGGGCATCAACGCCCAGCGGGAGACCTTCAAGGACGAGGACGGCATCCGGGTGCACCCCATCATCACCAAGGGGGGCGACCTGGTCAACATCGTCCCCGCCGACGTGCGCATCGAGACCTATGTGCGGGGCCGGGGGATCGACGCCATTGTCGACGCCAGCAAAAAGGTGGACTGGGCCCTGCGGGGCGGGGCCATGGCCGTGGGGGCCGAGGTGGAGATCGTGCAGCTGCCCGGCTACCTGCCCATCGACACCAACCGCCAGATGGACGCCCTGTTCATGCAAAACGCCGCCGCGCTGGTGGGGGAGAAAAACGTGGTGGACGCCAGCGCCATGCCCGCCGGGGGCGGCAGCTCCGACGTGGGGGATCTGAGCCTGGTCATCCCCACCATCCAGCCGGTGGCCGGCGGCTTCAGCGGCACCGCCCACGCCATGGACTTTTTGGTCTGCGACGAGGAGATGGCCTACATCAACCCCGCCAAGATGATGGCCTGCACCGTGGTCGACCTGCTCTGCGATGGGGCCGAGGCCGCCTGCCAGGTCAAGGCCGAGTACAAGCCCACCTACACTAAGGAGACCTACCTCGCCTTCTGGCGGGAATTCGTCAAGGCCCAGTAGAAAATCCAACGCCCTTTGGCGCCCGGCGTCCCCCTTTTTTTCGGGGGCGGCGGGCGCCTTTTTGGCTGTGTGCAGGGGGCCGGTAAGGACCCCGCGGGCAGGCCGGCGAAAAAGGCCCTTTCCCGCAGCCCACAGGGCCACCCCGGGGTGCTTTCCTCCTCCCCCAGAGATCCCCACCGAGCGCAGGCCGCCCCTTTCCCCTTGCCCCTTGTCCCCCCGCCAAAAAACTGGTAAAATGGGCGGACAAAACCGAAAGGGGGAAGCGGTGGATGGCCATTGTTTTGGAGACCGAGCGGCTTGTTTTGCGGGGGATGGAGCAGGGGGACCTGGACGACCTGGCCCAGATGCTTCAGGACCCGCAGGGGATGCTGGCCTACGAGCACGACTTCACCCCCGAAGAGGTGCAGGACTGGCTGGACCGGCAGCGGGGCCGCTACGCCCGGTACGGCTACGGCCTCTGGGCGGCCTGCCGAAAAGACAGCGGCGAGATGGTGGGCCAGGTGGGGCTGACGTGGCAGCCCTGCGAGGAGGCAGAGGTGTTGGAGGTGGGCTACCTCCTCAAGCGCCGTTTCTGGCACCAGGGCTACGCCCGGGAGGCGGCCGCCGCCTGCCGGGACTACGCCTTCACGGTCCTGGGGGCCGAGAAGGTGCACGCCGTCATCAAAGCCGACAACCTGCCCTCCATCCGGGTGGCCCGCGCCCTGAGGATGGAGCGGGAGCGGGCCTTTCTCACCCACTATTACAGCGGCGAGCGGCTGCACTATCTCTACGCCGTCTGCCGCCCGCCCCAGGAGGGGTGATGGGTAAAAAACGACAAAAGAGAGGGGGGACCGGTCGTCCCCCCTCTCTTTTTGTGGGCGATTTTCGCATCTCTCCCATCAGCGCACGGTGCGCAGGGCCTCGATGAACTGGTCGGTGAGGGCCGGGTCAAACTGGGTGCCCCGGCAGCGCACAAGCTCCGCGATCCCCTCCTCAAAGGTGCGCCCCTTTTTGTAGGGCCGGTCCGAGAGGATGGCGTCAAAGCTGTCCACCAGGGTGAGCACCCGCGACAGGTAGGGGATCTCCTCCCCCTTCAGGCCGTCGGGGTAACCGCTGCCGTCGTAGCGCTCGTGGTGGTGGCGGACCAGTTCGGCGGTAAAGGCCAAACTGGGCAGGTTTTGCAGGATGTAGGCCCCCTCCTCGGGGTGGCGCTTCATCTCCCCCCACTCCTCGTCGGTGAGGCCGATGGGCTTGAGCAGCACTTCTTTGGGGATGTTGATCTTCCCCACGTCGTGGACATAGGCGGCGTAGACCAACTGCCCCGCCTCCTCCGGCGGGAGGGCCAGCTGCCGGGCCATCATGTCGGCGTAGTAGACCACCCGTTCGGTGTGGCCAAAGGTGTACATGTCCCTGGAGTTGACCACGGCGATGAGGGCCCTGATAGAGGCCAGGGCTTCCTCCACCCCCTCGCTCCCCTCCCGGGGGAACTGCTCCAGCAGCGAGACGTAGACCTCCACCCGGTTTTTGCGGAAGAACTTGGCCCGATAGAGGGCGTCGTCCCCGCTGTGCACCAGCTCCTTGTAGTCCGCCTGCTGGGGGGTGCGGGCAGCCACCCCGCAGGAGATGGTCAGCCGCCCGCCGGGCAGCACCTCCTCCCCGGGGAAGGGGTGCTCCTCCACCGCGGCGCGAAGCCGCTCGGCCAGGGCGCGGGCCTCCTCCTCCCCCACCCCCGGGAGGATGAGGGAGAACTCCTCCCCGCCGTAGCGGAAAATCTGCTTTCCGTCCCCCAAGAGCTGGGTGAAGAGGCCCGCCATGGCCACCAGCGCCGCGTCGCCGGCCTGGTGCCCGTGGCAGTCGTTGTAGGTCTTGAAGTAGTCCACGTCGGCAAAGATGAGGGAGAGGGGCTGGTCCTCTCTCACCGCCCGCTCAAAACCCGCCTGCACCGCGTCGTAAAAGCTGCGGTGGTTGAGAAGGCCGGTGAGCCCGTCCACCCGCACCTGCTTCTCCAAACTGGCGATGTACTCCTGCCGGATCTGGGAGTAAAAGCCCAGCGCCCAGGCGGTGACGATGAAGGCCCCGCAGAGGAGCAGGTCGTTTTGCATCTGCAGGTTGACCCCGCCCTGGGTGGGGGCCCAGACCGCGTCGATGGCCAGGACTGCCAGGGAGCAAAAGGCCGCCAGCCCCAGGCCGACGCGCATCCCCGACTCAAAGGTGTAGCTGATGATGAGGAAGAGAAAGAGGATCTTGTACTGGCTCTCCCAGAGGCCGGTGACGGCGATGGCGAAGAAGAACACCCCCAACATCAGCCCGCACTCCAGCGCCTTGCCCCAGCGCTGCTGCCGCTTGGTGGCCCGCCGCAGGTTGAAGAGGCAGAGGTAGATGGCCGCGGCGATGGCGATGGCCGCCAGGGGGACATACCAGACGTAGGAGGCAAACTCCGCCCCCGCGTCCACCTGCCAGTAGGCAAACTGCAAAAAGGCGATGGCGGCAAAGAAGAGGGAGAGGAGCCGGACCGAGAACAGAAAATCCTGTATGTTGAGGCGATCTGTCTTTTTGTTTGTCATCTTTGTCATCCTTGCCATCAGCCCCCCTTTCTGCCCGGGCGTTCTGCGCGCCCGGGCGTCGGTCGTTTTTTGTCACTGCTCTCTCGATTGTATGACCGATGTGTGACCCTGTCAAGGACAGATGTGCTGCAAAAAAGAGCCTCGCGGCTCTTTTTTGCGGTGCGCAGTCCCTGCTGTCTTACTTGTTCAGGCAATCGGGTTCCTTCGGCTGGTAGAAAAACCACAGGCAAGCCGAAGAGGCCATCAGGGCCGCGGCAGCAGTTGCCAGCGCCGCCAGCGCTGCATACCACTTCTTCCCTTTCACGTCCTGTCACCTCCTTTCCAGGCGGGCGCCGGAGCGCCCGCCGATCGCTTTGTCAGCCGCACCGCGGCCGGGGTGAGGGAGGCCGCCTGCCAGCAGATCGCCAGGCAGAGGGCGCCCCCGCAGCTCCTCCACCCGCCGCCGGCAAAGCCGCCGGCCAGGGAGAGGGCCGCCAAAAGGGAGGCCAGGGCCACCCCCCGCCTGCGAAAGGCGGCCCGCAGCCGCGCATCCCGCAGCTGCTTGTTGGGGTGATCCACCGGCGCCCAGAGGGAAATCGCCAGGATGGAGAGAAGGGAGAGGGCCGCCGCCCCCGCCAGCCAGAGGGGGCGGGGCAAGGGCAGGGCCCAGCCGGAGAGGAGGGCCATCCCCCAGCAGGAGAGGGCGCTTACCGCCCCGCAGAGAAGGGGGCTGGGCGCGTGGGCGCCGCCGCAGAGCCGGCGCAGCAGGGAGCCGCCGACCAGGGCGGTCAGCGCTTCCCCCAGGCAGCCGCTCAAGCCGCCCAGGGCGCCCACCGCCAGCAGGAGAAGCGCCGTCTGAAAGAGGCCGAAAAAGCCGTAGGCCAGCACCTCGACGCGCTCCTGCGGGTAGTCCAGGGCAGCGCCCACCCGCCCGGCCGCCCGTTGGGCGGCCCCTTCCAGCCAGCCCACCGGTCAGTCCTGCCGGGAGCGCTCGGCCCGCTTTTTTTTGAGGCCGTAAGCGCCCAGCAGCACCGCCGCCAGCAGCAACACGGTGGGCAGCCCGGCGACGGTCTTGTAGAGGCGGTTTTCAAAGATCGCCCCCAGGTCGCCGTGGAAGAAGAGCTGCAGGAGAAAGACGTTGAACGCCTCCAACAGGGCCAAAATCAGGGTGACGATCAGGCTGGACTTGATGGAGGTGAGCAGGTCGATCTTGCAGAGATAGGTGGCCAGAGAGATGAGGACGATGACGTTGAGGAGGATGTAGACGCCGTTGTTCAGGGGGAGGGCCCGGGTGAGGATGGTGGTGATCACCAGCACCCCGGCGGAGAGGAAGTACTGCCGCTTCTCCACCGGCTGGCCGGCAAAGACGTAGAGCCCGAAGAGGAGCAGCAGCACCTCCGGGATGTCGCGCAGCAAGAGTTCCAGCAAAAAAATCATCTATCCCAACTCCTTTGAGGCGGCCTTCTGCGCGAAGTGGCGCAGGGTCGCGTAGACGGCCAAAAAGCCCATCACCCGCACCAGCACATCCCCGATGCTGAGCACGCTGTAGCCGATGTCGATGTAGTCTGTGAGCACCTTCAGGCGGGTGGCGCCGTCCCCCAGCACATGGATGCCGCCCCCCAGGTTGAGGTTGCGGCTGTTGACATACCCCGTCAGGTAGGAGAGGGTGGGAAAAACCGGCATCTTCCCCCCGTTGAGGCCCATGACCAGGTTGTTGAGAAAACTGCCCAGAAAGACGCACCCTGCACTCAGGAGCCCCGCGTCCCAGAGCCGGTAGCCGATGAGGGGGAGGGCCAGGGCCAGCATGTAGCTGGTCTTGAGGATGGGGGCGTAGGGGATAAAGGTGTAGACCCCGCAGAAGACGCAGACCTGAAAGGCGATGGTGCAGAGTTCCAGCAGATAGGCGGGGTAGAGGAGCTTTGCCCGCTTGAGTCCGGCCAGGGGATACCCCTTGCGCCCGGCCCACCAAATGGCGAGAAGAATGGTCTCGATCACGCCGACCCGCCTTTCCCCGGCATTGCCGGCCCTGTATTTCTCACCCTCTCATTATATCGGCCTCCCAGGCCCCCGTCAACAAAAATCCCCCGAATATCCCCTTTATGAGACAAATTGGGGGATCCCCTTCAAATAAAATTTCAAAATCACCGATTTTCGCTGTTTTCCTCAAAAATGCGATAAAGTTTATCCAATTGCCAGCGCTCCACCCCCCTTTCTTTACCGCCCCTTGGCGCTTGCCCCCACCCGCAAAACGCGGTATCATAGAGGGGCCAAAAGGCAATCATCAATCGCGGCGGCCGCCGCTTTACAAGGAGGGCGCACCCATGGACAACAGGGCGCTGAAAGAGCGGGTATTTCAAACCATCGACGAGAACCGGGAGCGGATCATCGACGCGGGCAGGGCCATCTTCGCCTACCCCGAGCTGGGCTATAAGGAGCACTTTGCCAGCGAACTGGTGCAGACGGTCTTTTCCGAGCTGGGCCTCCCCTATCAGACCGGGCTGGGGCTCACCGGGGTCAAGGCCCGGGCCGCCGGGCGGGACCACCGGGCCACCGTGGCCCTGTTGGGGGAGCTGGACGCAGTGGTCTCCCCCACCCACCCCTTTGCCGACGAGCGCTCCGGCGCGGCCCACGCCTGCGGCCACAACGCCCAGATCGCCGCCATGCTGGGGGCGGCCATGGGTCTCTGCCTCTCGGGGGCGATGGAGCAGCTGGACGGGGACCTGGCCTTTCTGGCCGTCCCCGCCGAGGAGTTTGTGGAGCTGGAGTACCGTCAAAAGCTGCGGGACGAGGGCAAGGTGGAATTTGTGGGCGGCAAGCAGCAGTTGATCGCCGAGGGCGCCTTTGACGACGTGGACATGGCGATGATGGTCCACTCCTACTGCTCCCCCGACGTCCGCTCCTCGGTGGTGGGGGCCCCCTCCTCCGGCTTTGTGGGGAAGATCGTGCAGTACACCGGCAAAGAGGCCCACGCCGGGGTGGAGCCGGAAAATGGGATCAACGCCCTCAACGCCGCCATGCTGGGGCTGATGGCCGTCAACGCCCAGCGGGAGACCTTCAAAGACGACGACGGCATCCGGGTGCACCCCATCATCACCAAGGGGGGCGACCTGGTCAACATCGTCCCCGCCGACGTGCGCATCGAGACCTATGTGCGGGGGATGGACACCGACGCGGTGGTGGCAGCCAGCGCCAAGGTCAACCGCGCCCTGGAGGCGGGGGCCTACGCCGTGGGGGCCCGGTGCGAGATCAAGGAGCTGCCCGGCTACCTGCCCATGCGCCAGAACCCCGACCTGGACCGGGTATTCCTGCAAAATGCCCGCGCCCTGCTGGGGGAGGAGCACGTCATCGACGCCACCGTGGGCCCCAAAATGGGGGCCGGCTCGTCGGACATGGGGGACCTCAGCCATGTGATCCCGGCCATCCACCCGGTGGCGGGGGGATTTTGCGGCAACGCCCACGCCAAGGACTTCGCCATCTGCGACGAGGAGATGGCCTACATCCTCCCCGCCAAGATGATGGCCGCCACCGCCATCGACCTGCTCTGGGACGGGGCGGCAGAGGCCCTGCGGGTCAAGGAGAACTTTGTCCCCAAATACACCAAGGAGAGCTACCTCCAGTTCTGGCGGGAGTTTGTGGGGGAGTAGGGCGACCCCTCCCCCCAAGCCGGGCAACTGCAAGAAAACGGCGCTCCCCCGGCGGGAATGACTGGCCAGCCACCCGGGCAAACTGCGAGGGACAAACGTTTTGAAGGAGGACGGCAGATGGGACGGCAAATGGTGGAGCAGATGCCCTTTTCCAAAATCTATCCCCTCCTTGTCAACAAGGCGGTGAGAAAGGGGCGCACCAAGGGAGAGGTGGACGAGGTCATCTGCTGGCTGACCGGGTACAGCCAGGGGGAGATCGACACGCTGGCCGCGGGAGGGGGCAGCTATGCCGCCTTCTTTGAGGGGGCACCTCGGATGAACCCCGACCGGGAAACGATCAGCGGCACGGTCTGCGGCGTGCGGGTGGAGGCGGTGGAGGACCCCCTCCTGCGGGAGATCCGCCGCCTGGACAAGTTGGTGGACGAGCTGGCCAAAGGCCGGCCCCTGGACGCCGTTTTGCGGGCCCAATAGGAGCCCACCGGTAAAGTCTCATCGGCTGGGCGCCGGTCCCCAAAGGGCGTCGCACAGATTTAGCCCCGCAAGGAGCATCAAAATTTGTGCCCGCCCTCCACGCGCTGCCACCGGCAATCTGGGATGAGATGCAATTTCGCGCCATCTGCAACCCAAAATCGCTTTTCCCATTGCGTCTTCACCCTCTTTTTTCGGGGATCCCTCTGCAAGAACAATATGACTTCCCCGGCAGAGTCGGGGGGCCAAAGCCATAAAAGAAGGGCGACAGCAAATTGCTGTCGCCCCTCTTTTTTATTTCTTGTTGTCCTCTTTGAGGATGTAGACCGGCCGGCGCTTGGTCTCGAGATAGGTCTTGGAGAGGTACTGCCCCAGAATGCCCAGACAGAGCAGCTGGATGCCGCCGATGAGGAAGATAAAGCACATCATCGAGGGATAGCCCGCCACCGGGTCGCCCCAGACCAGGGTCTTGACGATGACCACCACGATCAAGATGGCCGCCAGCAGGCAGAAGAGAACGCCCATGAGGGAGGCGATGGCCAGGGGGGCGGTGGAGAAGGCGGTGATGCCGTCGATGGAGTAGAGCAGCAGCTTCCAGAAAGACCACTTGGTCTCCCCCGCGACCCGCTCCACATTCTCATACTCCAGCCACTTGGTGGAGAAACCCACCCAGCTGAAGATCCCCTTGGAGAAGCGGTTGTACTCGCTCATGGAGAGGATGGCGTCCACCATCTGCCGGGTCATCAGCCGAAAGTCCCGGGCGCCGTCCACGATCTCGGTGTCGGAGATCTTGTTGATGAGCTTGTAGAAGAGCCGGGCAAAGAAGGAGCGCACCTTTGGCTCCCCCTTGCGGGTGACCCGGCGGGTGCCCACGCAGTCGTATCCCTCCTCGGCGATGCCGCGGTACATCTCTTCGAGCATCTGGGGCGGGTCCTGCAAGTCGGCGTCCATCATGGCCACATAGTCGCCGGTGGCGTGCTGCAGCCCGGCAAAGATGGCCGCCTCCTTCCCAAAATTGCGGGAGAAGGAGAGGTAGCGCACCCGCTCGTCCCCCGCCGCCAGCTCCTTGAGCACCCCCAGGGTGCCGTCCTTGGATCCGTCGTCCACAAAGATAAAGGAGAAATCCACCCCGTAGGCGGCCTTCATCCGCCCGGCCACCTTGCAGATTTCCGGGTAAAAGTAGGGCAGGGACTCCTGCTCGTTGTAACAGGGAACCAGTACGGTAATCTCACTCATGCTGTCTCTCCATCCTTCTTTTTAAAAATCCACAGCTTGCTGAACAGGTAGTTGAGGACGATCACCACCACATTGGAGGCGATCTTCACGAGTAGGTCGGGGCAGGCCAGCCGGGTGACAAACAGCCACATGATCCCCATGTCCAGAGCGCCGGAGAAAAGCCTCGCCGCCACAAAGGAGCCGAATTCCCGCGCCAGGTGGCGGGCCCCGAAATCCCGGTTTTCAAAGACCCAGAGCTTGTTGGTCACATAGGCAAAGAGGACCGACAGCACCCAGGCCCAGACATTGCTCCCCATCTCCCCCATCCCCAACAGCCGGGTCAAGGCCGCGTAGGTGACGATGTTCACCAGGGTGGTGAGGGCGCCAAAAATCAGGTAGAGCAGAACGTCCTTGTACTTTTTCAAAAGGTCTTTCAACTTCTCATTCCTCCCAGCGGGCAATCAGGGTGTTGACACCATAGTAGCGCGCGGCGTGCTGGTTGACAAAATAAGAGGGATCTTCCCCGATGAGGACGCCGGTGTAATCCACGTTTTGCCGGGTCTTTCCCCCCTCAAAGGTAAAGGTGACTACGTCCTGCACCCCCGCCGCCTTCTGGGCGAGGATGTCCTCTTCCTGCTGGCGGTGGTAGAGTGCCGTGCGGGCGCAATCCAGCGAGGCGAAGAAATAATTGCCGGCAAATAAAACCAGGGCGCAGCCCGTAGCGGCCCAAACCATCTCCCGCCGCCAGGGAACGGAGACCTGCAGCACCTGTAAGCAGGCGACCGTCAAAAAGGCAAAGACCCCAAACATCGCCCGTTCGGGGTAGTAGGGCGAGAGAATCATCGCGTAGTTGCAGGCGATCCCCGCCACAAAGAAGAAGGTGGGCAGCAGCAGCTCCCGGCGTCGCTCCCCCTTGAAAAAAATGTAGAGAAACAGGGCCGCAAAGAGTAAGACCAGCAGGAGGGCATTGTCCCACAGCTGTTGGGTGGCGGTCTCAAAGCGCTTCAGATAGCGGATAAAAAGGCTACTGCTCTCCTGAAAGTACTCCTTGCGCAGAGCGTTTCCAGGGGCCAGCACCAACAGCGCCAACCCCACCGCACAGCCGACACAGCCCGCCGTCAGCGAGAGGGGGACCTGTTTGTCCCGCACCCAGAGGGCAATCAGAAAACCGACGCCCAGGAGCAGACAGGCCCCCGAGGTGTTTTCGTTGCACCAGCCGGCGGCGACCCCCACGGCAAAGAGAAGGGGCGTCCACCCCGGCCTCGCAAAGGCCTGCGGCCTGTCCCAGTGAATCCTGTAAAAGAGGAGAAAGCCCAGGACAATGGCGCCGCACCACAGGTAGTTGCAGGCGCCGGTCAGCCAAATCATGTCCTCTGCGTAGTTTGGCAGCAGCGCCCAGAAGGACAGCTGCGCCAAGAGGTAAACGGGAACGCTGTCCTTTTTGCCGAGTCGGGCATGGCGGTATAAAAACCAGGTAAAGGCCAGGTAGACCAAGGTGTTGCAGAGGTTGAAGAGCGGCTTTCCCAGCCAACAGAAAAGCTGGGCAAAAATATGGGCCACCGTCCGCCCACCCCAGGTAAAGTAGTGGACGTACTGGGAGGAAAAAACATCCCCCAGACTGGCAATCGGCGCGCCGGTCCCATAATGAAAAGCATAGAGATAATCATCGCAATAGAGAGGAGCCAGTGCGTTGAGGACAAAAAACAGCACCCCGCTGACAGCCACAGCCCAGTAGAGGGTCCGGCGACTGGAGCGATCTTCCCGCCGGAGCGATGCCCCGCCCTGCCCCTTCAAGATTCTCACGCTTCGATTTCCCCTCTCCCACTGAATTTCTGTTCATTATACCAAAAAAAGGCGGTTTCCACAACCGCCTTTTCCCTGTCGGAAATCCTATTCCACCGATTTGAGGCTCTCCACCATATCCACCTTTTTCAGGTGAAAGTGCATGGCCAGGTTGACCAGCACCGCGAAGAGGATGGTCAGCGCCGCCGAGAGGAGGTAGCTGAGGGGGGCCACCGTCCGCCCGAACATGATGGTGTCGATCTCGGCAGTGGTGATGACGAACCGGTGCAGCCAGATGCCCCCCAGCAGCCCGGCCACGGTGCCCATGAGGGTGAGGGCCACATTCTCCCGGAAGATGTAGGCCGAGACCTCCTTGTCGTAAAAGCCCAGCACCTTGATGGTGGCGATCTCCCGCAGTCGCTCGGCCACGTTGATGTTGGTGAGATTGTAGAGCACCACAAAGGCCAGCGCCCCGGCCGAGACGATGAGCACCAACACCACGTAGTTGAGGCTGGCCACCGTGTCGCCAAAGCTGTTTTTGATGCCGCTGGTGTAGCTGATCATCAGCACCCCGTCGCGCTCTAACAGCGCCCCGGAAAGGGCGTCCTGCCCCTCCTGTCCCGGGTCGTCCATCTGCAAGAGCAGGGTGTTGGGGCGCATCTCCTCCCCAAAGACCTGCCGGTAGTAGGCGGGGGAGAGGTAGAGGTAGTGGAAGGCGTAGTTCTCGGTGATCGCGGCCACCTTGACCGGGAGCTGTTCCTCCGAGTCGGCCACCAAAAAGATCTCGTCCCCCGCCGAGACCCCCATCAGGCTGGCGGCCTTCTCGCTGAGGACCGCCCCCTCGTCGGTGAGGGGGATGGGCGTGTGCCCCTTGCGGGTGCGCAGCACGATCTGCTCACCCAGCCGCTCCGGCTCCTCGGGCACCACCAGGGTCAGTTCCAGCTGGCGGCTGTCGCTGCCGGCGGTGACCGACTTCTCGCGGGCGTACTGGCGCGCCCCCAGCCCCAACTGGCCGGCCAGGAGGGCGTCGAAGTCCTCCCTGTCCTCGGCGAGGGTGTCCTCGTCAAAGACCACCTGCCCGTCGTAGACATCCAGCTCGCCGAACTGGATGCTGACGATGTCGGAGATGGAGTCCTTTACCCCAAAGCCCGCCATCATCAGCGCGGTGCAGCCGGCGATCCCCAGCACCGTCATGGCGATGCGCTTTTTGTAGCGAAAGAGGTTGCGCACCGTCACCTTGCCGATGAAGCTCAGCCGGTCCCAGACAAAGTCCACCCGCTCCAGCAGCACCCGCTTGCCCGCCTTGGGGGCCTTGGGGCGCATCAGCTGGGAGGGGGTCTCCCGCAGCTCCTTGACGCAGGCGTAGAGCACCGCCAAAGCCGCGCAGGCCGCCGACCCCAGGGTGATCCAGAGGAGGTAGTCCAGGCGGATGGGGGCGATGACCTTCGTCATCCGGTACATGATGGAGTAGGCGTTGAAGATGACGTTGGGGAAGAGGAGCAGCCCCCCCACGATGCCGAAGACCGCCCCCAGCACCGCCGCCGTCACGGCATAGATCAGGTACTTGCAGATGACCGCGCTGCTGCCGTATCCCAGGGCCTTGACGGTGCCCGCCTGGGTGCGCTGCTCCTCCACCATCCGGGTCATGGTGGTCAGGCAGACCAGGGCCGCCACCGCGAAGAAAAACACCGGGAAGACAAGGGAGATGGCGTCGATGCGGTCGGCGTCGTCGGCAAAGCCGGAGTAGCCCACGTTCCCATCCCGGTCGTAGAGATACCACTTGGGCAGGGCGATGTCCGCCAGCTTGGCCCGGTTCTCGTCGATCTCCTCCTGCCCGTCGGCGATCTGGGTGGCAAAACTCGCCTTGGCGCTCTCGTACTCGGCGGCGCCGCTGCGGTATTCCCTCTGGCCCTGCTGGTACTGGGCCAACCCGGTCTGGTACTGGGCCAGGCCCTGCTGGTAGTCGCTCTTGGCCTTTGTCAGGTCGGCCCGGGCTTGGTCGAGCTGGGCCTGGCCGTCCTTCTTGGCGGCGGCTAAGTCAGCCTCCCCCTGGGCCAACTGGGCGCGGCCCCCGTCCAGTTGGGCCTGCATCCCCTGCAACTGCCCGGCCAGGGCCTGGTACTGCGCCTGCAGTTCCGGCGGCAGCTGGGCGGGGTCGCCCATGGCGGCCAGCTGACCCTGCAGGGTCGTGACCCCCTGCTCCAACTGGGCCAACTGGCTGCGGGACCGCTCCAATTCGGCCTGACCGGCGGCGATCTTCTCATCAAAGGCGGCCTGGTTTTGGGGGATGGCCGCCTCCCCCGCCGCGATCTGGCTCTTGGCGTCGGCCAGCTTTTTCCCGCTGGCGTCCAGGGTGCTCTTGGCGCTCTGCAGCTCGGCGGCGGCGCTGTCGAGCTTTTTCTTGGCCGCGTCCAGTTCGGCCTGCCCGTCGGCCTTTGCCCGATCCAGTTCGGCCTGGGCGTCGTCAAGCTTGCCTGCGGCCTCCTCGTAGATCTCGTCGTAGCGGGCCTGGGCGCGGGCCTCCCCCACCCCCTCGAGGCGGACCTTGGCGTCGGCCACCAGTTGATCGTACTCCTCCCCGAAGCAGTCCAGCTCTGCCGCCCCCTTGAGGGTCAGGTAGGCCTCGGTGTAGTAGTCGAGGACAAAGGCCTCATCGGGGATGAGCAGCAGGTCGTCCACCGTGCCGCTGCCGATGCTGGTGGTGCCCATGGAGAAGGTGATGTAGAGGGGGCACTGGGCGACCCCCACCACCGTGTAGCTGCTCTCCTCCAGGGTGTCCGACAGCGCCTCCCCCTCCTTGCCGGGGGAGAGGGTCACGGTGTCGCCGATCTGCAGCCGCCGGCTCAGGTGGCCGCCGTACTGGATGAGGCACTCGTTCTCCGCCTCGGGCAGCCGCCCCTCCATCAGCCGGGGGGCGTTGATCCCCCCCTCTCCCGGCAGCCCCAGCACCTTGATGACGCTGGATTTCTCGCCGTCGTGCACCAGGGTGTCCACCGAGTGGGCCGGCTCCACCGCCTTGACCATCTCATCGGCCTCCAGGGCGGCGATGTCGTCCCCGTTGAGTCCGTAGGTGGAGAGGGCCTTGATGTCCATCAAATCCTGCTCGTCAAAATAGGCGTCGCCGGTGAGCTTCATGTCCGGCCCGGTGGCCTTGATCCCCGCAAAAAAGCCGGCCCCCAGGGCCACGATCAAGAAGATAGAGAAAAACCGGCTCTTGGTCTTGCGCACCTCCCGGAAGGCGTCCTTCCAGAGGGCGGTCTTGCGCTGTCTCTTCACCGTCTACCACTCAATTCTTTCCACCGGGGTGGGGGCGTCGTTTTTCTCCATGCTCCGCACCCGGCTGTTTTTGATTTTGATGACCCGGTCCGCCATGGGGGTAAGGGCGGTGTTGTGGGTGATGACCACCACCGTGGTCCCGGTGTTGCGGCAGGTGTCCTGCAACAGCTTCAAAATGCTCTTGCCGGTCTCGTAGTCCAGCGCGCCGGTGGGCTCGTCGCAGAGCAGGAGCTTGGGCCGCTTGGCCAGGGCCCGGGCGATGGCCACCCGCTGCTGCTCCCCGCCGGAGAGCTGGGCGGGAAAGTTCTTCATCCGCTCCCCCAGCCCCACCTGGCGCAGCACTTCCTCGGCGTCCTCCGGCTCCCGGCAGATCTGGGAGGCCAGCTCCACATTCTCCTTGGCGGTGAGGTTTTGCACCAGGTTGTAAAACTGAAAGACAAAGCCGATGTCGTAGCGGCGGTAGGTGATGAGCTCTTTGCGGGAGTAGGCGCTCACCTCCTTGCCGTCCACCCAGATCTTGCCGCCGTCGCAGCTGTCCATCCCCCCGAGGATGTTGAGGACGGTGGTCTTGCCCGCGCCGCTGGGCCCGACGATGACGCAGAACTCCCCCTTCTCGATGGAAAAGGTGATGCCGTCCGCCGCGCGGATGGTCACCTCCCCCATCCGGTACTCCTTGACCACGTCCTGAAACTCGACAAATGCCATCTCTCTGCCCCCAGCGGGCGCCAGAGCGCCCTGTATTTTGAAAAAGGGAGCGGGGCCGCCCGACGGCGAAACACCCGCGATCCCATCTCTATGCATCTTCTGCCATATCTGTCCATTCTGGTTCATTGTACACCATATTTCGCCCCCGGTGATAGCAAAATTGTAAACAGAAAAAATTTTGCCCGGGCAAAAGCGCCCCCTCGCCCACCGGCATCAAACGCCCCCCTCCGGCAGCCTGCACCGCCCCTTTGGGGCAGGGGCATCAAAACCGGCGGTCAAAGGGCCCCAGGGGAAGGGGCAGCCAGCGCAGACCGGCGACACCCCCCGGCGCAGGCGCGCTGCACCGCCCCGAGGCGGCAGACCCGCGGGAACGCCGAGCGGCGGCGCCCCCTCTCGCCGGGGGCGCCGCCGCCGTTTACGCCCAGATGCGCGCCACCAGGGCGGGCAGCTCTGCCAGCGCGTCGATGGTGTAGTCGGCCTCAGGGGCCCGGCCAAAGCCGTAGCGGGCGTGGATGAAGGGCACCCCCGCCCGGTGGGCGGCGTCGCAGTCCATCTCCGTGTCCCCCACGTAGAGCACCCGGGAGAGCCCCTCCCGCCGGGCCACCAGGGAGATGTTGTCCCACTTGGGCAGCCCGGTGTGGCCGGCGTTCTCGCTGCCGGCAAAGTAGTGCCCCAGCCCGTGGGCGGCGTAGAAGGCCTCGATATACCCCTCCTGGCAGTTGGAGACCACGTAGAGCGGCCAGCGGGCCGAGAGGGTGGCCAGGGTCTCCTCCAGCCCGGGGTAGAGGGTGCCGCCGGTCCGCTCGAGGTAGGCGTTCTCCTCGTCGCAGCAGCGGGCCACGATCTCGTGGGCCCGCGCCACCGGCACGCCGGTGAAGAGGGCCTCGCCGATCTTGGGCAGGGTCTTGCCCATGACCCCCTTCATCTGGGCCTCGGTGATGGGGCCCACCTCGGGGAAGTGCCGCAGGGTCAGGTTCCAGGACTCCACCACCCGGGCCGCCGCGTCCCAGAGGGTGCCGTCCAAGTCAAAGAGGATGCCGTCTTTCTGCACTGTCTCTCCCCCCTATCTGCCCAAATCGAAGCGCAGCTGCGGATTGTAGAGGTAGTCGTCGTTGTCGTAGGTCAGCTCCAGGTTCTGCGAGCCCTTGGGCACCTCGTAGCAGAGGGTGGTCTCGATGGTCCGCCCGGCGGCTAAAGTCTGGGTGGTAAAGAGCTCCTGGCGGTTGCCCTGGCTGTCGGTGATGTAGGCGTCGTCGTCCTCGGAGAACTCGAAGAGGTCGTCGCCCCCCTGCAGGATGAAGTCGGGCCGCCAGAGCAGCCGGTCCTCTCCCGAGTGGTTGGTGATCTTTATTTGCACCACCAGGTACTCGTCGTCCTCGTCGGGGGCCAGGCCGTACTCGCTGCCGTCGCGCACCCCGGTGACGGTGAACTCCATCTCCTCCCAGCTGGCGGTCTGCCCCACCGCGTAGTGGGTGGCGTCGGGGGTCCGGCGGTTTTGGTGGTCGCCGCTGTTCCAGCCGCTGGGGGCCTGCTGGTCAAAGTAGCTCCCGCCGTCGCCCTCGTCGCCGTAGTCGTAGGTATCGCCGTCGTCCCAGCCCCCCTGGTAGTGGTGGTAGCCGTTCCCATAGCCGCCGTCACCGTAGTTGCGGGCGGTGCGAAAGACCGCCGCGATCACCGCCCCATAGCACAAAAACACCACCAGCACCGCCGCCACCGCCACCGAGGCCACGGCGATGATGGTGTTGCGCAGGTTTTTGTACTTTCGCTCCCGCACCGCTGCCACCGGGCAGCCGCAGCAGGGGCAGACCGGGCTGCCGGCGGGGATCCGGTTGCGGCACTGGGGGCAGCTGGTGGTGCCGTAGGACTGGGTCGGGGGGGTGTAGTAGCCGTTCATAGAGAACTCCTCCTCATCGTCGGGGCGGGCAGGGATGCCGCCCTTCTCTCTCTTCTGTTTTAGTGTATCGGCCGGGGCCCGGTTTGTCAACGAAAAAGGTCTCATTTTCCCCGCTCCCCCCGGGTGTCGAATTGTGAAAAAAGTCATAACAAATTGTAAAGAGACGGTGGACAAGTCCGGCCCGGTGTGGTATCCTGAGGACAAAGTTGATAGAGGCGCGGTGCGGATGAGTAGCCGGCGGGAGGGGACACCCTGGGAACCCGGCAAAAGGCCAAACCGCCGAAACGGCTGGGCGGGTGCGCCCCGCCGTTGGGCAGGGGGAGAAGATCTCCCTGACTCCTGTTTTTTAACAGAGGCGCTATCGGTGATAACTTTGCTCGTTTGAAAGTTGCACTGATGGGGTGCAACTTTTTCTTTTTGCCCGCCCCGGCGGGCGGGACGACACCGAAAGGAGTTACACAGATGAACCAAACACCAAACACCAACAAGGCCCAGGCGCTGGCCTCTGAAAAGACCGAGCTCAAGCGGGAGGTCGGCCTCTTCGGCGGCGTGTCGGTGCTAGGGGGAATCATGATCGGCTCGGGCATCTTCTACCTGGGCAGCATCGTGCTCCAGCGCAGCGGCATGAGCATGGGGCTGGCCCTGCTGGTCTGGGCCCTGGGCGGGCTGGTGGTCCTCTTCTCCGGCATCTGCTATGCCGAGCTGGGGGCCATGATGCCCAAGGCCGGCGGCGGCTACGTCTACCTGCGGGAGGCCTACGGCGAGCGGGTGGCCTTTATGAGCGGGTTCTCCAACTTTATCCTCGGCTCCTCGGGCTCCATCGCCGCCCTGGCCGTGGCCTTTCCCGAGGCCATCGCCAGCCTGGTCCCCCTCTCCCCCCTGGCCTGCAAGGCCATCGCCATCGGGATGATCGTGCTCCTCAGCGCCATCAACCTCTTCGGCATCAAGCTGGGCAGCCGGATCCAAAACTTCTTCATGGTCCTCAAGCTGCTGCCCATCGTCCTCATCATCGTCTGCGGCATCTTCATGGGCCAGCAGACCCCCAACCTCTCGCTGGTGCCCGACCCGGCCATCGCCGGGACCCCCTCCCTCTTTAAAATCTGCGGGATGGTGGCCTTCGGGGTGGTGGCCACCCTCTGGGCCTACGAGGGCTGGACCAACCTGAACACCATCAGCGAGGAGATCAAAAACCCCAAGCGCAACCTGCCCCTGGCCATCATCCTCTCCATCGTCGGGGTGATGCTCATCTATGTCCTCTTCAACTTCGCCATCTACCGCACCCTGCCCTATGAGACCATCACCGCCATGCTCGCCAGCGGCGACCTCTTCCTGGGCACCGCGGCGGCCAACACCCTCTTCGGCAGCGCCGGCAAGATCATCGTCGGCTCCACCATGATCGTGGCCATCTTCAGCGCCCTCAACGGCTGCGTCATGGTCTTCCCCCGCACCTACTACGCCATGGCCCGCGACGGCGCCTTCTTCAAGAGCGCGGCCAAGCTGCACCCCAAATACAAGACCCCGGTCTTCGCCATCGTCCTCTCCGGGGTGGTCTCCATCGTCCTGGTGTGCATGCAAAACCTCAGCCAGCTCACCAGCCTGGTGGCCTTCTGCGGGATGTTCTTCAACAC
Source organism: Bittarella massiliensis (ex Durand et al. 2017) (assembly GCF_009876955.1). Lineage (NCBI taxonomy): Bacteria > Bacillati > Bacillota > Clostridia > Eubacteriales > Oscillospiraceae > Bittarella (ex Durand et al. 2017) > Bittarella massiliensis (ex Durand et al. 2017). The sequence continues at coordinate 565,320 of NZ_WWVY01000002.1, forward strand.
CATGACCTTCTACGCGGTCATCCGGCTGCGCAAAAAATACCCCGATCTGGAGCGCCCCTACAAGGTGTGGGGCTACCCGGTGATGGTGGTGCTGGTCATTCTCATCACCATCGGCCTGCTCATCAACACCCTGGTGGAATCCCCGGTCACCTCCATCATCGGCCTGTCTGTGCCCGCCGTGGGGCTGCTGCTCTACGAGCTGGTGTTTAAAAAGAGCCGCGAGGCCGTGCTGGCCGCCCAGCGGGCGGAAGCCGAGGCCCAAGCCACCGACAACAAGGAGGAAGCGTAACATGGACAGCTGCGTCATCGTCAACGGAAAAGTTTATCTGGAGCGGGAGAGATTCGCCCAGGCCGTCTGCATCGAAGACGGGATCATCAAGGCCGTGGGCACCAACGAGGAGTGCCGGGCCGCCGCCCCCGCCGGCGCCCGGGAGTACGACGCCCAGGGCCGCACCGTGGTGCCCGGCTTCAACGACAGCCACATGCACCTCTACTTCGTGGGGGAGAACCTGGAGTCCATCGACGTGCACGGCTGCACCTCCATGGCCGAGGTCAAGAAGATCGCCCGCGACTTCATCGCCCGCACCCAGCCGCCCAAGGGGACCTTCCTCCACGGCTCGGGCTGGAACCAGGACTACTTCACCGACGAGGCCCGGATGATGGACCGCCACGACCTGGACGAGATCACCACCGAGTACCCCCTGGTGCTGGAGCGGGCCTGCGGCCACGCGGTCACCGCCAACTCCCTGGCCATCGAGATGGCCGGCATCACCAAGGACACCCCCCAGCCCGAGGGGGCCCACTTCGATGTGGACGAAAACGGCGAGCCCACCGGCATCTTCCGCGAGACCGCGGCCAACATGGTGATGGCCCTGCGCCACGAGCCCACCGTGGAGGAGATCGAGCACACCCTGCGCACCGCCATGGCCCACGCCGCCCAGTGGGGCATCACCTCGGTGCAGACCATGGACGTCCGCCCCGGGGGCTGGCGCGAGACCCTGCAGGCCTATAAGAACATCCAGTCCAGCCATCCCACCCTGCGGGTCTACCACCAGTGCAACTTCATGGACCCCGCCAGCTATCAGGCCTTTTTGGACGAGGGGCACAAGACCGGCGCCGGCGACAGCTACAACAAGATCGGCCCCCTGAAGCTGTTTGTGGACGGCTCCCTGGGCGCCCGCACCGCCACCATGAGAGAGCCCTATGCCGACGACCCCTCCACCCAGGGGATCCAGACCCTGACCCAGGAGCAGACCGACGCCATGGTCAAGCTGGCCGACGAGAACGGCTGCCAGGTGGCGGTCCACGCCATCGGCGACGCGGCCATCGAGCAGGTGCTTAACAGCTACGACACCGTCTGCGACGGCAAAAACCCCCACCGCCACGGGGTGGTCCACTGTCAGATCACCGACGCCCCCCTGGTCGAGCGCTTCTGCGAAAACGACATCCTCGCCTACATCCAGCCCATCTTCCTGCACTACGACATGACGGTGCTGGAGAGCCGGGTCGGGAAGGAGCTGGCCTCTACCAGCTACGCCTTCCACACCATGAACAAGCTGGGCATCCACACCTCCTTTGGCACCGACAGCCCGGTGGAGGACCTGAACACCATGAACAACCTCTACTGCGCCGTGGCCCGCAAAAACCTGGACAAAAAGCCGGAGGGCGGCTTCTACCCACACGAGTGCATGGACATCTACGAGGCCGTGGACGGCTACACCGCCGGCAGCGCCTACGCCAGCTTTGAAGAGGGCGTGAAGGGCCGCATCAAGCCCGGCTACTACGGCGACCTGGCCATCCTCAGCCAGGACATCTTCACCATCCCCACCGACGAGCTGCTCACCACCGTGGTGGACGCCACCGTCCTCGGCGGCGAGTTCGTCTACGAGCGCTAGATTGCGCTTCCCCCGCAAAAAAGAGAGCGCCGGAACAGGGCCGTCTTCCCTGTTCCGGCGCTCTTTTTCTCCCACTTACCTGTCCGCCGCCCCTTCGCGCGAAAGAGGACTTTTCCCCAGCACACAGGCCGGGACGGGCGCGCCGCTCGTCCCGCGGGCGGCAGGGATGGAGGTGATTCGCGCCGTCTCCATCGACCACACTGCCTGATGCCGACTCTGCGGGCTGAAGCACACAAAAAGAGAGGGATCTCCCCCTCTCTTTTTATCTGCCTATCTGTCCTCCCGCCAGGCGCGGAAGAGCGCTTCCAGCTGCCGGGGAATATCCCCCCGGACCGCCCCGCCGTGGTGGCAGAGGACGGTCTGCAAGTCCAACCGGGCCAGGAGGCGGACCGTCTCCATCCCCTCTTCCATGTCCAGGGTGTAGCGGGGGTTGGGGCCGGCCAGCCGCCCCTCCTCCGCCGTGAGGGCGTCGCCCGCTATCAGGGTGCGCTCCTCCTTGCAGTAGAGGGCGATGTGGCCGGGCATGTGGCCCGGGGTGTCCACCACCCAAAGCCCCTCCCAGCCCGGGAAGGGAGCGTCCCCCTCCAGGGCGACGGCCCCGGGGACCGGGTCGTCCACCGGGGCAGGCCGCCCCGCGGCCACCGATCGGGGGGAGGCCGCCTCCCCCGCCACAAAGGGCCGCTGCACCGCCGAGCAGTAGACGCCCAGACCGGGGCAGCGCCCGGTCAGCTCCCGCGCCAGACCCATGTGGTCGTGGTCGCAGTGGGTCAGCGCCAGGGCCTGCAAGTCCCCCAGGGACGCACCCGCCCCGGCCAGGGCCTCTTCCAGCTGGGGCAGGGTCCCGGCACAGCCGCAGTCCACCAGCAGCGCCCGGTCCTCCCCCTCCCACTGCAGCAGCACCGGCCAGATGGGAGGCGACCCCTCCCCCGGCCCCGGCAGCCGCAGCGGCGTGATCCTGTACATCCGCACTCCCCGTCCTCTCTCCCCCGCTCAGGGGGCGTCGGGGCCGGCAGGCAAACCTAGTCGGCCCAGTGGATGACCCCTTCCCGCCGGGGTTTGGCCGCCGGGGTCTCGGCCGGGTGGCCCAGGGAGGCAACGCCCCAGACGATGTGCTCCGCTGGCACCCCAAAGCCGTTCAGCACGGCGCGGACGCCGGGCTCGTCGCTGGTCTCCTTGAGCTGGTTGATCCAGACGCTGCCCAGCCCCAGGGAGTGGGCGGCCAGGAAGATGTTTTGCAGCGCGCAGGCGCAGTCGGCCAGGCCGTTGCCGTTTTCCCGGTCGTTGGAGGCCAGGATCAGCGCCGCCGGGCGGTACATGTCATACCCCTCCTTGCCCATGGCCTTCCCCATGGCCTCGCAGAGGGCGGCGATCTTCGCCCCGTCGGTGACGGCGGTGAACTGCCAGCTCTGCTTCCCCATCCCGCTGGGGGCGTAAGAGGCGGCCTGCAGCAGGGTCTCCATCTCCTCCCGGGCAATCGGCTCCCCGGTGAATTTGCGGACGCTCCGCCGCTCCAAAATCGCTTTCAGCACTTCGTTCACAGCAATTTCCTCCTTTGCCTTCTCGGCTTTTTCTACTATATTAGTATACTACCGCTGCCAAGGGCGGTCAAAGGGCAGTTTGTAAACTTTTTCCCTGCCCTCTCTCCCCCTGGCATTTTTTCCAAAGGTGTGCTATACTGTCCCAAATTTGGCCCGGGCACAGGGTCCGGGCCACCGGCCAAAAAGGAGGGAATGTCTGTGTTTCGCCATTGGAAAGGGCTGCTGGCAGCCGGGTTGGCCGCGCTGGTGGGCGGGACCGCCTGCTGGGCCCGCTTTGGGGAGACCAGCCGCCTGGTGCTGCGCCGGGAGGAGGTCGCCCTTCCCGCCGCCGCGCGCCCCTTTACCATCGCCCTCTTTTCCGACACCCACCTGGGCCGCTACGGCGACGCCCGCTCGCTCCGCCGGGTGGCGGCCCTCATCGGCGACCAACAGCCCGACCTGGTGGTCTTTGCCGGCGACTTTTTCGACGCCTATCGCCGGGACCAGGAACTCCTGGACCTGGACGAGCTGGCCGCCATCCTGGCGGAGATCGAGGCGCCCTTCGGCAAATACGCCGTCTGGGGCAACCACGACCGGGGCGGCGGGGCCCACCGGGTCTACGGCGAATTGATGGAGCGGGGCGGCTTCACCCTGCTGCAAAACCAGGCGGTGGCGCTGCCCGATCTGGGGCTGGTCCTGGGCGGGCTGGACGACGCCCTGCTGGGCCGCCCGGATTTCTCCCTCTCCCTGGAGGGGGAGGGGCTGCGCGTCCTCGTCGCCCACGAACCCGGCCCGGCGGCCGAGCAGGTCCCCGGGGCCCACCTGATCCTCTCCGGCCACACCCACGGCGGGCAGTTGGGGCTGCCCTTGGTGCGGGACCTCCTCCTGCCCCCCGGCTCCGGCTCCTACGCCAAGGGGAGCTACCCCCTGGGGGAGGAACGGTCCCTCCAGGTCACCAGCGGGGTGGGGGTCACCAAGGTGCCCGCCCGCCTCTTTGACCCGCCCGAGGTGGTGTTGCTGCAAATCGTCCCCGGCCAGAAAAGCCCCTCGTAAAGCGGGGGGCTTTTTTGTGTCCCCGTCGGGTGAAAGCCCCCGTTTCGGTTGGAGGTCAGCCGCCTCACCGGACATTTCTACCCCGCTGCAAAAGGCATCTTCCCCGGCGGGGAGTGCGCCTTCGGAGCAAGGCCGCAGCGGCGAGCGGTCAGTGGCCGGGGCACCCTCCCCCGACAGCGGGTGGCCATCGCCCACTGCTTTTGCGGCAAAGCACTGTCCCCTCGCCCCCGCAGGACAGGGCGCTTTCCAAGGAAGGAGACCCCCCTGGATAAAGGCCGCGCGGGAATTTCCTTGCGAGAGCACCGCTTTCCCCAGACGCTGGCAGGCGAAACCCTCGAACAGGCTGGGAAGCGGCGCCCCCCTCCCCGGCCTGTCGGCGGGGCCCTCTCTTGGGCGCAGCCGGCAGAGCCTCTCCCCTCGACTGGGGAGGGGAAAAGGCCCGCCCGCAAAGCCGACCCGCCCGGAAAAGCCGGAGGTCCCTCTATCGGCGGCGCGGACCGGTTTTGCGCCGCCCTTTTGCGCCCTTTTGGGCGGTGGCGAAGTGCTCTTTTGTCAGGCGGAACACCTGGGGAGAGAGCAGAAGTAGCGCCAGGAGGTTGGGCACCGCCATCAGGCCGTTGAGGGTGTCCGACAGCTGCCAGACCGGCCGCAACTCCACCGTGGCCCCCACCATGATCAGCACCAGAAAGACCACCCGGTACCAAAACACCGGCCCCTGCCGGCCGCGGCTGAGATAGGCCATGGCGCTCTCGCCGTAAAAGCACCACCCCAGCATCGAGGAGACGGCGAAGAACAGCACCGAAATGGCGATAAACCCGCTGCCCCAGCGGCCCAGCACCGTGTCAAAGGCGGCGGTGGTAAGGGCCGCCCCGTCCAGCCCCGAGTCCCACATCCCGGTGGTGAGGATCACCAGGGTGGTGAGGGTGCAGGTGACAAAGGTGTCGGCAAAGACCTCGAACATCCCCCAAAAGCCCTGCTTGACCGGGCTGTCGGTCTCGGCCGCCGCGTGGGCGATGGGGGCGCTGCCCAGCCCCGCCTCGTTGGTAAACACCCCCCGGGCGACCCCAGTGCGCAGGGCGGCCTGCAGGGTGTAGCCCACCACGCCCCCCGCCGCCGCCCGAACGCCGAAGGCCGAGCGGAAAATCAACCCAAAGGCCGGGCCCACCTGGTCGCGGTGCACCGCGATCACCCAGAGGGAGGCGGCGATGTAGAAGATGCTCATCAGGGGGACAAATTTTTCGGTGAAGGCCCCGATCCGCTTGAGTCCCCCCAGCACCACCAGGGCGCAGAGGGCCATCACCCCCACCCCGGTGGCCCAGTAGGGGATGGAGAAGGACTGGCGCAGCGACTGGGCGATGGTGTTGGACTGGGTCATATCCCCCATCCCGAAGGAGGCGCAGACACACAGCAGGCAAAAGATCCCCGAGAGCCAGCCCCAGCCCCGGCCCCGCCCCGTTTTGATGTAGTACATCGGCCCGCCCCGGTGGGTGCCGTCGGGGCTGGTCTCCCGGTAGTGCACCGCCAGCACCACCTCGGCGTACTTGGTCATCATCCCGAAGAGGGCCGACAGCCACATCCAGAAGATGGCCCCCGGTCCCCCCAGGGTGAGGGCGGTGGCGATGCCGGCGATGTTGCCCACCCCCATGGTCCCGGCCAGGGCGGTGGTCATGGCGGCAAAGGGGGAGAGGTTCTGCCCCGTCCCCCCCTTCTTCTTTTGAAACAGGCTGCCCAGGGTGACCTTGAACATGTATCCCAGTTTGCGCAGCTGCAAAAAGCCGGTGCGCCAGGTGAAGTAGACCCCCACCCCCACCAGCACCGCCAGCATCACCGGCCCCCAGACAAACCGGTTGACCGCTCCCTCCGCCGCCCAGAACCACGCCATTTGACCGTCCCCTTCCCGCACCCACGGGCGCAGGAAATGGATATGCCGGAGGGCGGGGGGATATGCGGGAAAGGGCGGAGGGGCAGAAAAGGATCGCTATCAGCCGGAGACCCTCTCCCCCGCAAGCTGTTTTGCGACAGGGCATAAAAATCCCCCAGCGGGGAGGGGATACCCACCCGCCGGGGAACGCTCATTTCCTTCTGTTTTCCAAATCTACCACTCGATGCGCTCCACCAGCCGCACCCCGTTTGCCTGCATCGAGGCGGCGAAGACGGCGTTGTAGAAGTCGCGGCCGTGCACCCCGGGGATGTCAAAGGTGTCCACGCAGTCCAGGGGGACCACCACGTCCAGCTCCCGCCCCTCGGCGTTGGCGTAGGCCTTGCAGGTGGTCGCCAGCTGGTAGACGCAGATGTCGGTGACACAGCCGGTGACGATCAGGTGCCCCACCTCGTAGCGGTCGAGCAGCTCCTTGATGTACCAGTTGAGAAAGCCGTTGGTCGAGGCCTTCTCCACGATCTTGATGCCCGGCACCGCGGCGATCTGCTCCACCACCTTCTCCTCCCCGCTGCCCTTGACGCAGTGGGGCGGGTAGGCGGAAAATTCGGGGGAATCGTCCCGGTGGCAGTCGGTGTAGGCCAGGGTGTAGATCTGTCTCTCGGCGCAGGCGCGGGCCAGGGCCGCCGCCCGGGGGACCACCGCGTCGGCATAGGGGCTGGCCAGGGCCCCCTGGCGGCAAAAGCCCACGTTCAAATCCACCACCGCGCAGACGGTCCCCTCGGCGGGGAACTCGTCAAGGTGGGCGGCGGGCAGGTCGCGCAGGCTCCCCTCCACCTGTTTGGCGGCCTCGACAAAGGCGGCCTGGTAGTCAATGGCGTGCAGATCCATGGGGCATTCCCCTTCCGTTTTTTCTTTTCAGTATACCCCTTTCACCCCCGCTTTTCAACCGACTGCGCGCCTGTGCCGACCGACTGCGCAAAAGCGATGGACGTCCCCGCCCCACCAGGGTATACTGGTACCAGAACAAAAAAGGAGGGATGGCCGTGGAGGTGGAGATCAAATTGCAGCCCGGTCTGGCAGGGCCCCGGGCGGTGATCTACTGCGGCGAGATCACCCCCGAGGTGGAGGCGGCCGCCGCCCGCCTCGCAGGCGCCACCCGGCGTCTGGCGGGCCGGCGGGAGGGGCGGGTCTACCTGCTCGACCCCGGGGAGATCACCCTCGTCACCGCCGAGGGGCAGCAGGTGTACGCCCTCTGCCAGGGGGAACGCTACCTCCTCAAGGCCCGGCTCTACGAGCTGGAGGCCCAGTTGGCAGGCAGCCGCTTCGCCCGCATCTCCCACTCGGAGATCGCCAATTTCGACTGGGTGGAGAGCCTGGACATGTCCACGGCCGGCACCATCCACCTGCGCTTCAAAAAAGGGGGCGGGGCCTTTGTCTCCCGCCGGTATGTGGCCCGCATCAAAGAGCGGCTGGGCCTGTGAAAGAGAGGAGGGTTTGTCTGTGAACTGCGCAAAAAAAGCGGCCGGCCGGGCCGTCGTCGGCTTTGGCTGGGGCGTCTGCATCTCCACCGCCATCTGCTACTTCATCTCTTTGGGGGTGGGGGAGTACTGGCCGGTGACTCCCGAACTGCTGGCGGCCTTCGGGGGCGACCTGTTGGCCGCCGTGGGGCTGCAACTGCTCACCTCCGGGCTGCTGGGGGCCGTCTGCGCCGCCATTTCGGTCTTTTTTGAAATCGAGCGCTGGAGCCTGGCCCGGCAGACCGCCCTGCACGGCTGCTGCTGTGCCGCCGCGGTCATCGGCACGGCGGCCCTCAACCGCTGGGTCACCTTGAGCGCCGCCGGGCTGGCGAGCTACCTGCTCCTCTTTCTGGGCATCTACCTGGTCATCTGGCTGGCGCTGGCCCACCACTGGCGGCAAAAGCTGCGGGCCATCAACCAAAAACTCAAGGGGCTTTAAGGGCCCCAAAAGGAGAGCGGGGTTGTCGGGCAGCCCCGCTCTCCTTCTGTTTTGGGGAAGGGGGAGCAAGCGTCGTTCCCCCTTGCTCGGGTGCGAGGGCATATCGCGCGGCGGCTGTTTTGGGGGATGTGGCGGCGAGACGAGGACAGGACCTGACCCGACAGGTCCGCTGGGTCCACGGCAACCACTCACCTCCTTCGCCCGCCGACAGGCAAACAAGGCCCCCCCCGCCTTTCCAGGCGATTTGTCCGGCGACCCGGCTCCCGCCGGTCCACTGACGGCAGCGGGGCGATAAAGGCATGACCGGAGAGGCGCAGCGCGCTGCCGGCAGCCTGTCTGAAAGGGAGAATCGGGTTGGCGGCGATACCCTCTGGCCAAATCGGTTCAGAAATCGTATTATTGGCCGCTCCCAGGCATCGCCGCAAGCTCGCGGTGCGCAACTCGATGGCGGTACACAACTCGGCGGCCCGCGCGAAACCACCTGCCCCCGGCCGGGCCATTCTAAAAAGCCGTTTGGACAGAGGGGGCCATCCCCGCCCTGTCGCCCTGCACCGCGCCCAGGTTGCACCAAAAAGCCCTCGCCCATTCCTGCGGCCTGCACGAATGGGCGAGGGACATTTTTTCTTTGCAACAGCACGTTCAGCACAGCGGTACAGGTTAGACCCGGCCGCCCCCCTCGTCGTCCCCGAAGGGGAAGAGGCCCAGCTGCTCATCCCGCTTGCCCACGGCCTTGGGCGGCTTGCGAAACCGGCTCAGGGCCACCAAAATCAGCGCCACCACGGCGATCACCGCGACAAAAATCAAACCGTACTTGATCCACAGAGCAACACTCACAACAGTTCCTCCTCTCCGCCGCGCCGGGCGGCAGTCAACCCCGCCGCTGGGCCGGGCCCAACAGGCGGGCGATGGCATAGCCCAAAAAGAGGGCCATGACGATGAGCCCCGCCGTCACGTACCAGCGGCCCAGGGGGGCGCCGAAGGCGGCGGCGATGACGGCCGGGGCAAAGACCGCCGCCACCGCGGCCCGCAGGATGACCGCCGCGTCCATCCGCCGGACATAGTAGCCCCAGTCGCTGTTTCCGTCGTAGCGCAGGGGGGTGCCCCAGAGGGTCAGCTCGGGGCGCTGGTAGATGGGCTTTTGGGGCTTGCCCTCCGGCTCGGGGTGGGCAAAGACCGCCGTAAAGCCCTGAAAGACCGTCAGCGCCAGGTAGGCCACCCCGCCGATGCGGGCGGAGGTGGGCAGCCCCTCGGCCGCCACCCTCTGCCAGTTGATCCCCAGGCAGAGGGCGCAGAGCCCGAGACAGGCGAGGCCGCCGGTCTCCCAGATGCGCTGAAAGCGGTTGTAGCGATAGCGGATGCGCACGGCCTCCCCTCCTCTCTCTGTTCCGGCGGGCGGGCTAGTGGGCGTCGCCGGGCTTTTGCCCCCTCATCTTTTTGAGGGTGCGGTCGATTTCCCGGTCGGTGGGCTCCTCGTAGTTGGGGCCGTAGAAGAGCTGCTTACCCGGCCGGTCGGTCCGGTCCAGCGAGCGGGGCGCCCCCTTGCCGACCCGGCCGATCAGGCTGGGCAGCAGCACCAGGGCCACCAGGGCCAACACCAGCACGGCGAGGTAGAACCACTCCTTCCCGCTCAGGCCGGCAAACCAGGAGAGGGAAAACCCACCCTCCCCCAGGAGTGCCGGCGCCAGCAACAGCCCCACCCCGAAGAGGAAGCAGAGCGCAATGGCCGCTGTCTTCAATGCCTTTTTCATTTTGAGCCCTCCTTTTTTTCCGGTCTCTTCTCAAAATGGGGCCTCCCCCTATTTTGTCTCTCCACCCGCCCGGGCGCGTAGCTGTCGTACCCGTAAAAGGACCAGCCCTCGCCCTTGGCGGCCTTGCCGGCGGGCAGCTCCCTGCCCTGGGTGGCCCGGCCGATGAGCCCGGCGATGACCAGCAGGAGAAGCAGGATGCCGCCGATGCCCGCCACGATCCCCAGCAGGTACCGCCACTGCTCCCCGCTCAGGGGGACGCCGCGGTTTTCTTCCAGCTGCACCGTGTAGAGCAGGTAGCCAAAGCCCGTCAGCGCGCCCAGCGCCACCAGGGCCAATACCGAACGAACGATCCACTTTTTTGCCTTCATCGCGAAACACCTCCCGCCGATCTGGGCAAACTGCTGTTGTCCGTAGGTTCCTAGCTTCAGTATATACCCCTTTTTTTCAAAAGGGTATCTCTTTTGCCCCGAATCAGCGCTTTGTCCTGAAGGGGTGTCACAATTTGTCGATTTTGCCGATACCGCCGCTGTCCGCGCCCAGTTGCGACGCGAGCGCAAAGCCGCGCTAGCCCCCCTGTCGCCCGGCGTGGGCCGCCAGCGCCAGCAGGGCCAGCAGCAGCCCGGCCCCGATCGGCTGCCCCGCAGCGAGGGACAGGGGGGACAGGCCGCCCCCCAGCCGCCAAAAAAGCAGGGCCGCTCCCCCAATCCCGGCGCCCCAAGCCAACAGGTGGCGCCCTCCCTTTTTCATCCGTCCATCCCCTCCTCGACCGGTGCCAGGCCCTCTCTGGGGAGAGTTTGTCCCCTCCGGCGGCAATCATACCCCGGCCAAAGGGGGGCAAGCTATCTGCAAAGGCCGCCGCAGCACCCGTCCAAAACGGCGACCTATTGGGGGAGAGGAGGTGAGAACATGACCGAGAGAGAGCGGGAGGAGCGGCGCAAAAAGGCTGCCCAAAGCCGCATCATCACCGACCCCCAGGGCTCCTGGACCGGCGTTCCCCTGAACCCGGACGAGACACCGGTGCAGGATGCCGACGACCTGTAATAGAGCACTATCACTAAATCAAAATATATTTCTTTAGCTCTTTTGTGCATATACAATACCCCGCAAATTTGCTATACTACAGATGCAGAAACAGATTCCGATGAAACGGAATCCTCCTATTTCTCACCTTCTTTTCATACTTTTATCTTTTCATCCCACAGGGAAAAAGGCCCCACTCCGCGGGGCCTTTTTCCTTTTATTTTTTTCTCCGCCCCCTCCGGCGGGGAGCGCAGACGCCCCCAGTCCCCTCACACAGGGGCCGGGGGCGCATTTTTTAGGGGAACGGCCCTACACCAGGTACCACACCCAGATCCAGCACTTCGCCGCCCCTTCCAGGGCGGGGGCAGGCTGGTTGCTGCCCCCGCGGCGCACGGCAAAGGCAAGGCCGTCTGTCCCCGCCTCCCCGGCCAGGGTCAGCTCCTCCCCACAGGGGGGATCGCACCGCCAGACGCCGCCGACAGGGGCCGAGCGAGGGGGCAGGGGCAGCCCGATGAGCCGGAAGCCGGGCTGGCAGTCATCCAGCTCCACCTCCCCGGCCAGGGCCACAAAGTCCCCCTGCCGCCGCCAGATGCAGGACTGCCCGGTAACCCGGCAGTCTTCCCCCACAAAGGCACAGTCGCCCCCGGCGGCCGGGGCGTAGTCCACCCCCGGCCGGGCCAGGAGGGGGACACCGGCGGAAAACCGGGCCAGCCCCTCCACGTCCGCCCCCAGAGCGGTCGCCCGCCGCGCGCCGTCCAGCACCGGCCCCTGGGGTCCGGCGCCCCAGGTGTAGGGGTAGTGTTGCAGCTTCTGCAGCCACTGGGCAGCGTCCAGGCCGGCGCAGTCCGCCGGCACCGCAAAGAGGAGGGCGCAGTCCAGGTAGCCCCGCCCGGACACCACCGTAAAGGTCAGAGGGGCAGCCGTCGCGGCCTCCAGGTGGAGGAGCCCGGCGTAGAGGGTGAACTTGGCGTTGATCCGCCCCATCTCCACCTGGCAATCCCCCGCGGCGGCAAAGAGCCGCCCCACCCCCCGGGCCACCGCCGTCACCAAATAGTCCCCCGGCTGCCAGTCCAGGTCGGCCGCCGTCTCTAGGGTGTGCCCGATCCCCACCGCCGCCCCGTAGCGGCCGTGCAGGGGGCTGGGCTGCTCGCTTCGCTCGGTGAGCGTCCAGCCCTCCTCCCCCTCTTCAAAGCTGGGGTTTTGCAGCAGGTTGCCCGGCAGGACCCCGTCCTGGACCAGGGCCCCGGCGGCGCTTTCGGCGTCGGAGGCGGCGGTGCGGGCGGCGGTGGCCGCCGACTGGGCAGCCGCCGCGTCCGCCTGGGCGGAGTTGGCGCAGAGCTGGCTCTGTTCGGCCGCCTCGGCGCAGTTCTGGGCGTCGGTGGCCGTCTGGGTCTTCGCCGTCTGGGCCGCCTGGGCGGCGGCCACCACCTCCTGCCGGTCGGCGGCGCAGAGCTGCTGGTACTGGCGGGCCTGGTTTTCGCTCTCGGCGGCGCGGGCGGCCGACTGGTTGGCCAGGCTGCCCACATTCGCCACCGCCTGCTTGGCGTTCTCGGCCTCCAGCGCCGAGAGGGAGGCCCCCTCCGCCGCCGTCTCGGCCCGGCGCTGGGCGGCGCTGACAGACTGCAAAAAGCTCTCAAACAGGCTCTCCCCTGCCTGGGCGATGGCCTCGGTCCGCGCTCCGGGCACAAAGCGCAGGGCGGTCTTGCGGGTGGCCAGCACCCGCTGCCCGTCCCGCCCCTCCAGGGAGAGGAGCACCTCGTCCCGCAGCCCTTCCAAAGAGCAGTCCAGCTCCAGCACACAGCGCACCGCCCCCTCCACCCGCTCCGAGCGGGCGGCGGCCAGCTTGTGGCAGCCGGCAGCGCTCTCCAGGTTGGCGGTGAAGGAGAAGTCGTCCAGCGCCATCCCCCGGTAGGGGTCGGGCAGGGTGAATACCAGCCGGTCCACCCCCTTCTCCCCCTGGATCAGGGGCGGAGGCGTCCCCACCTCCAAGCCCTTGTCCTCCCGCACCGCAATTTGATAGTCCATCTCGTCTCCCCTTTCCTCTCTCCCGGCCGGGGCTCAGTAGAGCCGGCCCAGGGCCTCTTCGCTGGTGTAGGCCGCCGGTATCTTCAAATAGTCCGCCAGGGCCCTCGTCTTCTGCGGGTCCCCGTCCACCTGGGCGTAGAGCCAGCGCACCTGTTGCTGGTAGCCAAAACTCCTGCCCCGCTCCTCCCCGCCGCTCTCCTTTCCCCGGCTGTAACCCAGCAGGTACTGCTTGTGGCTCTCGGCGGCCAGGGAGCGAAACTTGCCGCTGGTCTCGTCAAAGGCGGCTGGCGCCTTTTGGCCGGCGCCCTTCTTGACGGTGCTGGAGCCGGCACTCTTCTTGGCAGCGCCGGCCCCCCCGCTCGACGAGCGGCCGCTCTTCTTGCTGGCGGCCAGCCGGGCGGCCTCCACCTTGGCCTGGGCGCGGATGCGCTCGATTTCCAGCTTGTTTTCCTCCTTGATGCGCAGCTCCTCCTGGCGCTGGGCCTCTTTTCGCGCCCGCTCCTGGGCGGCGGCCCGCTCGGCGGCGGCCTTCTGCTCCTCTTTGAGCACCTTCTCTTTCAGCCCGTCGCGCTCCTTTTCCAGCCCGGTCACCCGGGCGTCGTAGGCCTTTTTGGCCTGCTGCCCGTACTGCTGGCGCAGGGCGCTGTCGGCCTCGCCCCGCTGCCGCTCCAGGTAGGCGCGCATGGCCCGGCCGTAGCTGGTGTCCGCCCCGGCGGCCCGGGCCCGGTCGTCGGCGGTGGCCCCGTCCTGCCGGGCGGCGGTCTGTTCCTTGCCCGCCTTCCGCTGGCGGATGTAGGCGGGGTCGTCGTCCACCGCATAGGTGAACTTGGTCTCCTCCAACTGCTTGAGGACCCGCTTCAGATCCTCTTTATATCCCATCTTCCATCACCTCGACGATCCGCCCCTCCTCCACCCGCAGCCGGGTCCCGCCCAGCCGCAATTCTCCGGTGTATCCGGCCGTGTCCGCTGCGCGGGCGGCCGCCCGATCCACCGGCCCGCCGTTTAGGGTCTGGGCCAGGGTGGGACTCAAATTCCCCGCATCCAGGTTTTGCAGGGCGTACTCCAGTTCTTTGCGCAGCCGCAGCACCGTGTTTTCCAGGGCGGCGATCCGCTCTTCCGCCCCGCCGGAGGAGAGGCGCGCCGGCGACAGGTTCACCATCCGCTCTCCCCCCCTTTGACCTCCACGGCCAGCCCCGCCACCTCGGCGTCGGGGCCGCAGCGCAGGGTGAAGAGCCCCGGCTCCCTGCCGCCCCGGGCCACAAAGCAGCGCAGCAGGGCAAACTCCCGGCTGCGGCTCTCGCCCAGGGGGCGGCCCTCCCAGGCGGCGGCCACCTCGCCCCGGCACTCTACCCGGTACTCCTCCCAGCTGCCGCCGGCAAGGCCGGTCTTGACTCCGACTTCGTAGGCCTGCCGGGGGCCGGCGAGAAACCGCCAGCAGACCCCCTCGCCCCAGTCCAGGCCGTAGACCTGCCCCCCCTCGCAAAAGAGGCGGTCGCAGTGCAGCCCCTCCTCCAATTCCAGCAGGCAGCCGTCCTGCCAGAGGTAGACGCTCTCCGGCGCGGCGATGAGCAGCCCCCCGCCGAAGGCCTGCAGGGCGCAGTCCTCAAACCGCCAGCCCAGGTGCCCAAGCAGGTCGCTGACCCCGCCGCCCTGGTAGAGCCAGATGCGGTTTTGGGAGAAGAAGTAGAGCCGGTCGTCAAAGGCCGTCAGGTGCCGCGGCTCCTTCACCCCCAGCCCCGCCACCTGGGTGAGGGCAAAGTTGGAGGGGCGGGTGCCGTAGAGCTCGAAGAAATCCCCCTCCCGAAAGAGCATCAGGTGGTTTTGAAAGGGGAGCAGGGCGGTGAAGGGAGCGTCCTGCAGCGTCAGGGCAAAGGCGCCGTTTTCCTTGGGGGAGCCGTCGGGGTTTTGAAAGTCGTCCCAGCAGTTCTCGTTGCCCACCGAGCTGGCCAGCAGGCTCCCCCCGCGGATGCCGAAGACCCGGTTTAAAAACACCGTCGCCCAGTCGATGGCCGGGGCGCTGAAATTCCCCGCCTCCCCCCGCACCCGGTCGATGTAGACCCGGTCGGGAAAGAGGAGCAGCCGCTCGCCAAAGGGCACCACCGACTTCTCCCCGGCGGCGATGGGAGCGGCCAGGTCGATGCCCTGCCAGTAAAAGCGGTTTCGGGCGATCATCCACCCCTCGCCGCACTGGGTCAGGCCGGGGGCCCGGCGGGCCTCCACCTTTCCCCTGGCCCCCACCAAATGCCCCTGGGGGGTGATCTCGCAGCGGCGGCAGCGCTGCAGGTATCCCCCGGCGGGGGCCAGGGCGCTCAGCCCCCGAAAGGGCCGCACCGCCCGCCGCTCCCCCGAGAGGGGGCGCAGATGGGGCATCCTCATCCCTCACACCTCCGATACAAACCGCTGCCGCGACCCGCTGAGGGTCTGCACCGCCGCCCGGGTGTACTGCCCGGTCAGGCTCTCCAGCAGGGCGCTGTAATTGTTGTACCCGCCGATGTTCCCCCGCCAGAGTTCCAACTTGGCCAGGGCGTAGTAGAAGTAGCACCCGGCGTAGCCGTCGTCCAGGGTGAGTTCGCTCTCGGGCGCAAGGGTGGGGGGCGGGCGGCGGTAGACCACCCGGGCCCTCTCCGCCCGCCGCCCCGCGGGGAGAAAGACCCCGTCGCTCGACTTGCAGGCCCGGCCGGTGCCGGGGGTCAGGGCCAGGGGGAGGCCGTCCACCTGCTGCACCATGTAGGGGCGCACCCCCGCGGGCAGCTCCACCCGTCCCTCACCGTTTACCGGCAGCCACTCGCAGGCAATGCGCAGGGGGTCCTCGGCGCAGAGGCGGGCCTCGGCCTCCTGCAACAGGGCGAGGATGGCGCTGTCTGGCAGGGTGGAGGGGTAGGCCTCCTTCACCCGGGCGATCATCTCCCGCGCCCTCACCGCAGCGAACCCTCACAGCGGCCCATCAGCGCCCGGGCCGCCTGGCGCTGCCGCTCGGCGTCGCGCAGGGCCAGGGCCACGAACCGGGGCACCATCACCGGCTCCCCCCGGCGGATGATCCAGGTCTTGCCGTTGACGATCACCACCGCGTCGTCCCGGTACTCCCCCCCGTCCCGAAAGAGGGTCACCGGCACCAGTTCCCGCAGAAAATCCCGCTTTGCCATCACAGCATCTCCCCTTCCCTGGCGGCGGAGGAGCAGCTCTCCACCCGCACCAAAAAGGGCTCGCTGAGGATGGCGGCGGTCTTGGTGGCCTTCCAGCCCACGGTGGCCCGCTGGTCCAAGGGGTCGGCGCTGCCGGCGCTCCCCAGCTGTTTGATGATGGTCTGCAGGCCGCCGCCCTCGATTTCGGTCACCCCGTAGGCGTTGGCCCCAAAGATAAGGGTGGCATAGACGTCGGCCCCGCCGGCCCCGGCCTCCCCGCCAAAGACGGGAGTCCCGGCCGCGGCGGTGCAGGCCCGGTCCAGGGTGAGGGCGCTGCCGCTCTGGGAGCGGACGGTGTAGCACTCCCCCCCGACGAGGATCTGGCGGCCGGTCAGGTCGTCAACAAGGCTCTCCTTGACGGTGAGGGCGGTCCCGCTGGCGCTGGCGACTTCCAGCTGCTCGCGGCCGTCCAGGGGCGGGGCCTGAAAGACCTTGGCCTCGGTGGTCTCCACAAACCGCACCCCAAAGAGGCGGCCGATCTCCCCGTCGTAGAGGTCCTTGGGGTCGTAGCTCTTGACCTGCTCCCAGAGGGGGTCGGCGGTGAGGTCGTGGGCCACGTTGGGGTGGATGATGGCGATGTAGCTGCCCTGGATGGGGGCGGCCAGGTTGTTTTTCAGGGCGGTGACCGCCCGCTTCACGTCCTCCACCGCGAGGTAGTCGTTCCCGCTCTCCGCCCCGCCCACCAGGGTGTGGCGGGCCAGCTTCTTCCCGGCGTAGAGGACGTTGTGCCCCCCGCAGATGACCTCGCGGGTGATCTGGTCCAGGGTGCGGCCGGCCTGGTCGCCCAAGATCTCCTGCGCCTCCAGCAGGTTCTGGTCGATGGCGGTCAGATCCAGCATGTCCGAGACGCTGACATAGTCGCCGTACTGGCTCACCGTGGCCGAGAGGGTGGACCAGTCCAGCTTCTGCCCCGCCGGAGTGACCCCCTCTTCCAGGGGCTTTTTGGCCGGGGGAAAGGGGT
Organism: Bittarella massiliensis (ex Durand et al. 2017); assembly: GCF_009876955.1. Classification (NCBI taxonomy): domain Bacteria; kingdom Bacillati; phylum Bacillota; class Clostridia; order Eubacteriales; family Oscillospiraceae; genus Bittarella (ex Durand et al. 2017); species Bittarella massiliensis (ex Durand et al. 2017). The sequence goes on from NZ_WWVY01000002.1 coordinate 582,556, forward strand.
TCAGCTTGCGAAATTCCACCGTCTTCCCCCGGTTCTGGGGGATGGGCTTTTTCTGGGCGAATTGGTCGTGCACCAGCCTCGGCTTGGCGTTGCGAATGAGTTCTTTGTCGTAGTAGGTCTTCATCTGGGCCGAGAGGATCTCCTGGCCCTCCCCGGTCTGTGCCGTGGTGTTCACATGTTGCTCCATGTCGTCTTCCTCCTCGTGTTGGGGCGGTCGCCCGCCCGGTTGTCGTTCGTCCCCCTGCGATTTTAGATGGCGCTCCCCTCCCCTCCTCGGTCCCGGCGGGCCTTAGAGGCGGATGCGCCGCCCCCGCTTCACCGCCCGGCTGATCTCCTCCAGCCGCTCATCTGTAAAGGCGGCGACATCCTCCCCCAAGACCCCGGCGGGGTCGCCCTCCAGGGCCCCCTCCCGCGGGCGGGCCGGGGGCTGTGTCCTCTCCAGCACCCGCTCGGCGTAGCAGGCCAGGTAGCCCGCCAGGGGGGAGAGTCCCTGGGCCAGCAGGGAGACAAACTGCCGGTTGCCCGCCAGCTCTTCCAGCCCCACCCCCTCGGTGAGGGCGGGGGCCCGGCGGCAGACGGCCTCCCACTCGCCGGCAAAGGCCTCCTTGAACTCCTCCACCAACTGGGGACTGGGCAGTTCCAGCACCTCGTCCAGGTTGGCCACCCCCAGATGCCGGGCCACCTCCTCCCCCCGGGCGGCCCACTGGGCCCGCTCCTGTTCCAGGGCGGCGTCCACCTCCTTGGCAAACTCCTCCTCGCTGCCAAACACCCGGTAGGGGGCGGCGCTCTCCTACGATCCCTCCTCGGCGCCTCCCTCCGGGTCCGCCGTCTGGTTCACTCTCTCTTCGTCCATCTTCTCCTCCTTCTCCCCCGGCCCGCCCCACAGGGCGGGGCCGGAGGCTCTCTGTCAACGTCTGCCGGGGCGGGCTGGGGCCCAGCGCAAGGCCCGCTTTTTCATCTGCCCCGCCTTCTCTCCCCCAATCCTTTCCCCGTCCGCCGCCGGGCCCCTCCCCCACCCACCAGACGGCGCGAGGCGCAGAGCCCCGCCTTTTCAAACAGCACGCGCCCTCCCTCGCTCGACTTGCTTCCCACCCGTTTCCAGGCCGTTCCTTCATTCGCCAAAGAGCGCGGCGTGCAAACCCCATTTCTCCGAGCGTCACCCTCTCCCGCCCCTCCGGCCTCTTCCCCCCGCCCACCGTCGAGGCCTTCCCCCGCCCGCCAAAGGGAAGGGGGCGCGACTCCCCCCTCCAACGGCTGGTCCCCGCATCGGGCAGGGTCCTTCTTCTTCTCCCCGTCTCCTCCCTTTAAAAGGGGGCCAAAAGGGGCTAAAGGGCGGTCCGCTCCCCCTCCACTCCCTCCGGGGCCAAGGGCGCCTCCTCCGCCCCCAGCCCGTCCAGCGCCTGGAGGATGGCCTCCTTCCCCTCCAGCGCCAAAGCCCGCACGCAGGCCTTGGCCCCCTCGGCCCGCCCGGCCTCAAAGGCCCCCTGTTTGTACAGGTCCAACACCAACTGGTTGTGGGCGGCGGTGGTGAAGGGATTTTTCTTCTGGGCGGTGATCTTGATGTCCAGGTGGGGGGTCACCCGGGCCCCCTCCAGGGTCAGAAAGGCCCCGCCCACATAGAACAGCCGGGGCCCGGTGTAGAACTGACGGATGAGCCAGACCATCTGCCCGATCACCTCCCGAAAGGCGCGGTAGCTGCCGGCGATCAGGTCGCGGGAGAGCTTGCTCCCCGCCTCCTGCAGGGCGACGATGGCCCCGTAGGCGGTCACCCCTCCGGCGACCCCGCCGGTCATAAAGTCCTTGTTGCCCAGCACGTCCTTGAGCTCGGCGATCTTCTGGTCCCGGTGGGCCTGCACAAAGCCGGGCAGCGGGGCCGCCTGTAAGGGGCGCACCGCATTGTCGTCCACCGACAGGTCGCAGCCGATGAAGTTGCGGGAGAGGTCGGCCAGCGCCCCCTCGTCCACCCCGGCCCCGTTTTTCACCAGGAACCGCTGCCGCCCGGCAATCAGGGCGTTCTCCTCGATGAGGTAGTCCAACCGGTCGATATAGCTCTGGGTGGAGCGGCCGATCTCGGCCATCCCCATCCTCAGGGGGGTGCCCGCCCGGGGGATGAAGGGGTCGAGCACAAAGGGGTACTGCCCGTGGTCGTAGAGCCCCCGCTCCCGGTAGGCGGGCTCGTCCTCCGAGCAGTAGAGCAACCTCTCCCCCGAAAACTTGGCCAGCTGCACCGCCGCCTTTCCCCCCGGCAGGGGGCGCTTGTAGTAGCAGTCCACCAGGACCACCTTCCCCTCCAGCTCCCGCTGGCCCTTGCCGGCAAAGTAGTCCCGGCAGGTGAGGGCGGACTGGGGCCACTCCCCCCCGTAGCGGCGCTGCGCCTCCTCCCGGGGCAGCAGCGAGAGGCAGAAGAGATAGGGCGAGTCCTGGATGCTGGCCGCCCCCGGGGCGAAGTAGAGCCGCATCAACTCGATGTTTTTCACCTGGATCTCCTCGCGCTCCGGATCCCAAAACACCCCGTAGCAGCCGGTGCCCTGCTTGAGCTTGTACCACCACAGGTCGCTGTACACCCCCTCAAATCCCAGCTTGTCCAGCAGCACCGGCACCACCTGGCCCAGCAGTTCGGCGCCCTCCCTGTCCTCCGGCCGCCGGGGCAGAAAGAGGGGCACCGGGTAGTTGTCCATGGCGTCGGCGTGCTTGTTCCAGATGGCGTTGAGGAGGAAGGGCGTCTTGGGCTCCCGCCCGCTGAGCTGCCCCCTCTTGATGTACTTCCAGTGGTTGCCGCAAAAGTAGTCCTCGTTGACCAATACCTCCCGGTGAAACCCCTCCAGGCCGTCCCGGTACTGGCGCAGCGCCCTGCGCATCTCCTACAATCTCTCCAATTTCTCCGTTCCTCTCCTCTTTCTCTGCCCACCCGGTACCCGGAGGGACGTTTTCATCCGTCAGCGCCAGCCGCCCTCGTCGCGGGGAACGGGTGGGGCTCTCAGCACCGGCAGAGGGCCGCCTCCCCCGCTGCCGGACGTCGGCCCCGCCCCATTGGCCGCGGCAGGACCGACACCCCCCGCCAGCAAAACTCTTCCCCATCGAGATGCCCCCGCCGCCCGGGCCGGGCCCACCCCTTGCAGGTCCGCCCTTCCCCTCCAAGGGGGCGGCCCGCCCGAAAGAGAAAGTCCCCGCCAGGTCGCGCCGCTCACCACAGGGCCGCTTTCCCACAGCGGCGGCCTCCCCCTCCCCATAAGGGGACGGTGCGCCCGACACCACCTCCCGCAAAGAGGGTCTCCTGCGCCGGGGAAAGCCGCTTGTTGCGTGTTTCCCCTCCAAAAGAAGGGACCAAAAAGCCGCCGGCAGCCCTCCCCCCATCCCCGCGACAGGCAGCATTTGGCTTGCTCCCCTTCCCAGAAAAGGGAATGTCCAGGGCCGCCGACGGCAGGGACAGCCCACCGCCCCAACACGACGCCTCACCCGCGCGCAGCCCACTGAAAAAGTTTGCCTCGCCGCAGGGAAAAGGCAGCTGTTGGCTCCCAAAAAGGCCGCCCGCCGACCCCTTTCCCCCACATCGGCAAAAAAATGCGGTCAATGCCCTCCCGCACCGCGCTGCTCCCACCGCGGCAGACACTACCCCGGCCAGACCGGCGTCCCGCCGATCATCATCGCGTCGTAGGGGCTGTTTCCCCGCAGCGGCGCGGGGTCGATCTCCAGCGGTCCGCCCCCCGGCGGATGGGGCGCGGCGGGGGGCGGCGGGGTGTAGAGAGGGTTTGCCATGCAGACATACCGCGCCTCGTCGTAGATGTGGTCCTCCTGGTCGCTGTCCACGTCCTCCGGCCGCAGGGGGTCGTAGCAGAGGGCGGGCAGGGTGCGGATAAAGGCCCGGCAGCAGGAGAAGACATAGAGCCCCGCCAGCCCCTGCTCGTCGAAGCGGAGCCGGGCGTGCAGCTGCATCTTCCCCGGCAGGCGGCGGTTGTCCCCCTTCTCAAAGTAGAGCCCCTCCCTGGCAAAGAGGGCGGCCACGCACCCGTCCTCCCCCCGGCTCTCGTCGAAGATGCTGGGGTCGGCCACCCCCACCATCCGCCGCCCCGCCAGGTTCTCCCGCTCAAAGGCCGCCACCTGCCGGGCCACCGTCCGCGGGTCCATCCGCAGTCCCCGGTCCGCCTCCCCCGGTCGGCAGCCGTAGATCTCAAAGAAGCGGTAGAGCACCCCGTCGGGGGATTTGGCCCAGTACCCCACCGAAAAGGGGCGGGTGTACCCCCAGTCAAACCCCCGGTAAACCGGCCAGTCCGCCGGCAGGTCGAAGGGGTCGATGACGTGGCTGAACCGCCGGCTGCGGTACCCCGCCGCGTCGTCCCGAAACTCCTCGAACACCTGGCCCTCAAAGGCGTTCCAGTCCCCCAGCAGGAGGGCCCGCCGCAAAGCCGGGGGCTTTTGCTCCAGCTCCTCCCGGTATCCGGCGGCCAGGTGGGGGTTGTCCTCCACGGTGGCGGGGATGTACTGGCGGGTCTGTCCCGCCTGCCCCCGCCCGTCCTTTCCGCCAAAGGCCCGCACCTCGCCCGGGGGCATGGGGTCGATGAACCGGGCCCGCACCCAGGCGTGCCCAACTCCGCCGGGGTTGGCGGTGCACCGCACCCGGGGGGAGACCCCCAGGCTGGCCTTGGCCCGCAGCCGGGTCTTCAGGTAGTTGTACTCCCCCTCGGTAAAGTGGGTCAGTTCGTCGATGTAGAGGCGGTTAATCTCCGCCCCCTGGTAGCGGTAGCAGTCGGCCATGCTCCGGCAGTGGCGAAAGTGGAGTACCGAGCCGTTTGGCAGCTCCAGGTCGTGGGTGGTCTGCCGCAGGTTGCCCATCCCCGGCGGCAGGGACTCCATCACCTCCCGCAGCAGGGTGTCCCGCAGCTCCGGGTAGGTGCGCCGAAAGAGGTAGCTGTGCACCCCCGGGTGCTCCAGGGCGTCCACCAGGGCCTCCATGGCGATGGCCTTGGTCTTTCCCCCGCCCGCCGCGCCGCCGTAGAGCACCTCAAAGGCGGCCGAGCGGTGAAAGGCGGCCTGCTTGGGGGTGGGGCGGTAATCCAGCGTCAGCTGCATTTCCCCTCCTTCGGCCGGGGCACCTGGTGGACCACCTCCACCCCGCCCGGCCGCCCCCCGCCGCCGAAGAGGTCGGGCAGCAGGGCCCCCAACAAAAAGGTGAGCATCTTCTCGCTGGGGGGCAGGTACCGCCGCTGCCGGACAAGCTCCACCCGCTCCCGCTCAAAGACCTTCTTGCCCCCCTCGTACTCCACCTCTTTCAGGGTCATCGGGCGCTCCTCCTCCACCCAGCGGCCGGTGGCCTGTTCCATCGCCGCCTGAAAGAGCCGCCCCTCGGCGGTGCGGCGGTTCTGTCGCAGGGCCTCCGCCAGGGCGGCGTCCCCCCTGGCCCGGGGCCGCCGGGCCTTCTCCCCCATCCCCAGGGCACGGGCGATCTCCCCCAGCGTCGCCCCCCGGCTGGCCAGTCCCCAGACCGCCCGCAGGTCTGCCTCCTGGCCCCGCCCCTCTGGCGCCTTCTCCACTGCGTCCCCTCCTCTGTCCGCTACAAAACAAAGTTCGTTTGATTTATTGCCGATTCGCAACCTTTGAAAGATGTCTTTCCCCGGGCGGAAAAGGGCTGCTCTTACTCTTCCCCCAAAAACGCCGAGGGTCCTTCAACGCCCGTCCAGCATCCCCGCAAAACAGGTGGCCTTTCCCAGCCGCGTCCCCGTCGCTTCAAACCTCTTCCAAATCGGCGGCCTCCTTCTGAAAAAGAGGCAACGATCGCCTGCATCAAGCAGCCCGGCAGCCCTTCCAAAATAGCCCGCCCCCGCACCTTAAAAACCACATCGACGGAGACAGATGGGGCGCAAGAGGCGCCTTTCCTTTCGTATTCCCCCGCCCCATCCCGGCAAAAGGCGCGTAACGCCCCTGTCCCCTCCCCCCCGCCCCGCCGCCTCAGGGGAAGAAGGCCCTGTCAGCCATCCCAACTGCAAGGACCTCTCACCGTTCAAAAAGAGGGGATGTCCCGTGGCGGAGAGCCATTTCCCCGCTCCCCTCCAGCCTCTCTCCCGCCGATCCCTCCAACAAAAAGCCCGCAAAAGCTGACCCCTTATCCCTTCATCCCCAGAAACCGCACTGCCGTCCCTTTCGCGCCCGGCTCACAACTCCCTGCCCGCACAAAAAGCCGGCCCCTTATCCCTTCATCCCCCCAAGCCGCCCTCCGGGAACCGCGCTGCCACCCCTTTCGCGCCCAGCTCGCAACTCCCTGCCCGCACAAAAAGCCGGCCCCTTATCCCTTCATTCCCCCAAGTCGCCCTCCGGAAACTGCACTGTCGTCCCTTTCGCGCCCGGCCCGCAGCTCCCTGCCCGCACAAAAAATCGCCTTCACCCGCTCCCTGCTCTGCCACCTCATTTTCTCTCCCGCAACGAAACTCAAGAGAGCAAATTCTTTTAAGCAACTATATTATCCCATTCTCGTTTCTTAAAGTCAACGATTTGGGGAGTATTGGACGCCCTACACCGCTTTCTCCACCCGCCTGCAACTCCGTACTCCTTCCCACTCCGTTTCGTTTTTCTGCAAAAATTCGCGAAAAATCGTTGCATATTTGCAAAAAATCTGCTACACTGTGGGTATCCTGGGGAAATTGAAAAAAGTGTTCCCCCCATTCCCGGCGGGCTTTGTCTCCGCCATTGGAGGAGTGTCCTATGACCATCAACGAAAAAATCAAAAACCGGCGTCTGGAACTCGGCCTCTCCCTCGAGGACGTGGCCCAGAAGCTGGGCGTCGCCAAGAGCACCGTCTACCGCTATGAGACCGAGGAGATCAAGAACATGGGCGCCGATAAGATCGCCGCTCTGGCGCGGGTCTTGCAGCTCTCCCCCGGCTACCTCATGGGGTGGGAGGGCAAAGACAGCAACCTCTACTACCACTTCAAATCCATGACCGAAGATTTGGACCTGTCCGAGGACGACATCGACTTTCTCGTCACCATGGCCCAGAAGATCGCCCGCAAAAAGGGCGAGGGTGGCGGCGATGCCGGGGCCTGAGGCGATCCGCGGCCGCCAGAGCCTCTACCGCCGGGTGGACGAGATCCGCAGCCAACTCCCCGCCGGAGACCTGCTCTACACCGCCCAGACCCTCATCCCCGTCTACTTTCACCCCTTTGACGGGCGCTGCCTGGGCGCCATGATCATGGGGGAGGACTGCATCCTCGTCAACTCCTCCTACCCCCGCACCGCCCAGCGGTTCTCTCTGGCCCACGAAATGATCCACCTCTTCCTGCACATCCGCCCCCACGCCCCCCGCGGCCGGTGGGACGAGTGGCAGGCCAACGAGGGGGCGGCCCAGCTGCTGGTCCCCTACCAGAGCTTCCTGCCCGAGGTGGCCCGCCGCCGCATCCTCTACACCCAGGACCGCCCCGCCCTGGAACGGCTGCTGGCAAAGCGCTACGGGGTCAGCCCCACGGTCATCCGCAACCGCTTTTCCGACCTGCGCGCCCCGCTGGAAAACCATCTGGCCGGTTGCCCGCTGGAACAGGTGTTCGCCCCCTGCGGCAGGGCGCTGCGGCCCGCCGGCGGCAATATCGACATCTTTCGCTGACCCCTCTTTTTCAAGGAGGGGCCGCCCCAACAACACCCACCGCCTGTGCCGGGCGCGCCCCCGCACACCGGCCCCAGAGGGGAGGAGACCGCCCCGTGAACCCGTCCATCGACCCCGCCGAAGCGGTGGCCTTTTCCGGCTACCGGCCGGATAAGTTCCCCTTCCCCTACACCCCCGACAGCCAGGCCTATCGCTCCCTGCGGGAGGCCCTCTACCGCGCCGTGACCACCGCCTGTCAAAGGGGGCAGCGCACCTTCCTCTGCGGGATGGCCGTGGGCTTTGACACCCTGGCGGGGCTGCAGGTCCTCAGGGCCAGGGGGGCGGGGTATGGGGCGCGGCTGGTCTGCGCCGTCCCCTATGCCGGGGTGGCCGACCGATGGCCCCGGCCGGACCGGTACGCCTTTGACCACCTCTGCCGGGAGGCAGGCGAGGTCATCACCCTCTCCCCCCGCTACTTCAGCGGCTGCTTTCACGCCCGCAACCGCTGGCTGGTGGATCACGCCGGATTGCTCATCTGCTACCACTGCGGGGTGCCCGGCGGCACCGCCTACACCGTCCGCTACGCCAAGAGCCGGGGGCTCCCCATCCAAAACCTGGCCGAAGAGGGGCCGGAGCAGCTCACCCTTGCCCTATAAAGTCCCCACCCCAAAGGGGAGGGCCGCCCAAATACAACCAAAAAGAGAGGACGCGTCTGCGCCCTCTCTTTTTTCGTCTGTCTATTTTTCCAAATGCCGGTCAAACCAAGCGGTGATCTCGTCGAGCCGGCGGATGCGGTGTTCGGGTTTGCCGGAGCGGGAGAGCTCGTGGTTCTCCCCGTGAAAGACGCACATCCGGGTCTCCACCCCGTGGAGTTTGAGGGCGGTGAACATCTGGTACCCCTCGGGGATCCAGCAGCGGTAGTCCTCGTCCGAGTGGATGAAGATGGTGGGCGTCTTGCAGTTGTCGTCGTATTTCAGGGGGGAGTGCCACCAGAGCTTCTCCGCGTCCGACCAGGCGTCGGCGGCCATCTGGTCGGTGCCAAACCAGTAGCCGATGTCGCAGACGTAGGTGAAACTCAGCCAGTTGGAGATGCTGCGCTGGGAGGCGGCGGCCCGGAAGCGGTCGGTGTGGCCGATGATCCAGTTGGTCATAAAGCCGCCGTAGCTGCCGCCGGTGACCCCCACCCGCCCCTCGTCGATGGCGGGATAGCGCTCGAGCACCAAATCGCAAAACTGCATCAAATCATCGTAGTCGTAGGTGCCGTAGGCCCCCCGCAGCTCGGCAAAGGCGTTGCCCTTGCCCTCGCTGCCCCGGGGGTTGCAGTAAAACACAAAGTACCCCTGACTGGCCCAGAGCTGCATTTCGTGGTAGTACACCTCGCCAAAGGCCGCCTTGGGCCCGCCGTGGATGTCGAGGATGGCCGGCCGCCGCTCCCCCTCCTCCAGGTCGCGGGGGACGAGCACCCAGCCGTCCACCTCCACCCCGTCGGCGTCGGCAAAGGTCAGGTGTTGGGGGGCGATGGGGGGGTACTTCTCCAAATAGGCCCGGTTGAAGGCGGTCACCGGCTGCAGCCAGTCCCCCTCCACCCGGTACACCTCCTGCAGGTCCTGCCCCACCATGGCCACGCAGAGGAGCTGCTCGCCGCAGACGGAAAAGCCGTCCACCGAACCGGAGAGGTGCACCCGCTCGGCAAAGGCGCCGCTCTCCAGCTCCAGGGTGTAGAGGTGGGAGGAGTAGCCGTCCAGCCCGGTGAAGTAGAGCTTGCCCCCCTCGCAGACAAAGGTAGTGCAGCCGCCCAGCCGGCAGTCGCTGGCCACGGCGTCGCAGAGGCTGCGGTCCCGGTCGAGCAGGGTCTCCACCTCCCCGGTCTCGGCGTCCAGGCGAAGGATCTCCGGGTTCTGGTCGATCCCCCAGCGGTCATTTTTCGCCGCCGCCAAAAAGATGCCCTCTTCGGCCATGGCAAACTGCAAGATGGTGTAGTCCCCCTCCAAATAGATGCGGGTCTCACCGCTGGTCAGGTCGTAGAGACAGAAGGTGTGCTGCAGGGGCTGCACCCCCTCAAAGCCCTGCACCGTATAGCCCACAAACCGCCCGCACCCGGCGACCCGGGCCTGGCAGACCTGCTGGGTGGGGGCGGTGATGGGCTCACAGGCCCCCGTCTGCGCGTCAAAGAGGTAGAGACGGCGGCGCTTGCCGTTTGTGAACCCGGCCCCGTTGCCCCAGTAGGGCAGCTCGTCGATGACCTGGTAGTCGCCGGCCCAGCGGTCCTCCTCTGCGGGAGCGGGGTCGTCCCGCTCCCCCAGGGCGGTCACCAGGTAGCGGCTGCCCTCGATCCGCTGCAACTCCACCGCCTTGAGGGGGACGGTGAAGGCGGGTACAGCCTCGCCCCCGTCCACCGGCAGGCGGTAATAGGTGGTGGCGTCGGTCTGTTCCTTTTCGGCCTTGGTGCGGGCCGCCGGGAAGAGGAGGTGCCCCTCGTCCTCCCACAGAAAGGCCCGCTCCTCCCCACCGGCGGTGAGGGGGCACACCTCCCCCTCGCCCACCAGCCAGAGGCGGCTGTCGTAGCCGTTGTCCCCGTTGGCCCTGCTCACCACCGCGGCGGCGTGTCCCCCCTCCGGGGAGTGGCGGAGCGCGGAGACGAAACTGATTTCGCGCAGGCTGCTGGAAGTCATCTTTTCCAATCGTATTTCCCTCCATTTGGTCTCTGTTTGCCGGTTCCAAAATATTGCGGGCCAGCCGGGCCGGCAATCCGCCCGCCGCCCCAAACAGTCGTTTCTCCCCGCCCAGCGCCCCGGCCGGACGGCCCCTCGGGAGAGGGCCCCCCTCCCTGCACCGCCGGTGTCGCAGCCCCCTAAATCAGCGGGCGCACCGCCCGGGAGAAAAGGGAGACAAGCGCCATGGTGGCCCGCTTTTTGGGCGGCACCGGCACGGGCTCCACCGGGCCGGGCAGATAGCCGCCGTCCGGCCCCACCTGGGCGCACTGGGCAAACAACCGCTCGAACTCACCCTGCAGGGCGCGGCAGAAGGCCGGGCTGTCCACCACCAGGGCGGTCTCGGTGTCGATGTAAAAGCTGCGGTCGTCCAGATTAAAGGAGCCCACGGCAGCGATCCGGCCATCCACCGTGCAGGCCTTGCCGTGGATGGAGTCGGCCCGCTGGTACTCCCAGAGGGCAAAGCCGGTGTCCAGAAAGGCCCCCTTGGCGTATTCATACCCCGAAAAGGCGGGAAAGTTGGGGGAGGAGTAGGCCGAGTTGGTGAGCAGCCGCGCTCGCTGGGCCCCGCCCGCGATCTGCCGTAGCTCCTCCAGCAGCCGGGGGTTGGCGGTGGCGTAGGGGGTCTGTATGTCCACCTGCCGCCCCCCTTTGAGCAGGGCGGCCAGGGTGGTCCCCAGCACCGGCGGCTTGGGCCCCGGCACCACCGGATTGGTCACCAGGGTGACCCGGTTGGTGGGGAGGGTCTCCTCCCCCGCCGGGCGGGCGGGGCGGTAGTATTCGGGCCAGCGCGCCTCCCAGCGGGCGGCGATCTGCCGCAACCGCCGCTGGGCCGCCCGCCCCCTGGCAGGGTCGGCCGCGGGGGGAACGGCGGTCTCCCGGGCCGACCAGAGGGCGTCCATGTACCCCTTGACCTGCAAGACGGCGCTCTCCCCTCCCCGCAGGGTGCCGGCGGCGGTGTTCTCCACCAGCACGTCCCGGTCGTAGGTGACCGGCCCGGCGTACCCGGGCGGGTCGCAGTACTCGTCCCCCAGGTTGCGCCCGCCCAGGAGCATCAGCCGGTCGTCGGCGACCAAAAACTTGTCGTGCAGCAGGGCGTTCCACCGCCAGGGGCGCAGGGGGTCAACGGGGTTGTAGAGCCGAAAGCGGATGTTGGGGTGGCTCAAAAGGGCCGCGGGGATGGCGCGGTGCTCCTCCTTCAGTCCCCCCACCTTGCCGTCAAAGAGGACCCGCACCCGCACTCCCCGGTCGGCGGCCCGGATGAGCTCGCCGAAAAAGGCCTCCACACTCTCCCCCGCCTTGGCGCAGTGGCAGCAAAGATCCAAGGTCTCCCGCGCCGCCCGCATCACCTCTATCCGGCGAGCAAATCCCGCCCGCGGCTCCTCCACCAGCAGCATCCGGTCCACCCCCTCCCCGTCGCCGCGAAAGGCGTCGGGGGGGAGGGCAGGGGCCGCCTTTTTGGGGAACCAGTAGGCCAGCACGCCCCCCGCCAGGGCGTAACCCAGGTAGCCCCCCAGGGCAATGCCCGCCGCCCGGGCCAGCCGGCGGCTCATCGGGCGCTCTCCCGCCACATCCGGCGAAAGACCGGGACATAGAGCCCCAAAGTGGCCGCCATCACCGCCGCACAGAGCAGGGCGATGCCGTTTTGCACCCCGCCCGGCAGCCCCGGGAAGAGGAGGAGGACGGCCGCCGCCAGGTAGAGGGTGGCGGTGCAGACCTTGCCAAACCACATGGCCCCGTCGAGTTTGCGCCCCCGCCGCAGCAAAAGCATCCCCATCACCGCCATGAACCCCTCCTTCACCGCAAAGAGGGCCATCAGCGGCCAGAGGGCGGGGCGGCGCAGCGCCATGCAGAGGAGGAGCGCTCCCAGGGTGAGCTTGTCCGCCAGGGGGTCGAGGAACTTGCCCAGCTCGGTGACCATCTGAAAGCGGCGGGCGATCTTTCCGTCAAAGAGGTCGGTCAGCCCTGAGAGGGCGACGATCCCCCCCGCCAGGTAGTAGTCGGCCGCCGTCTCGGCGGTGGCAAAGCGCCAGACGAAAAGGGGGATGAGGAGGATGCGAAAGTAGCACATGCAGTTGGGGATATTCAGCGCCTCCTTGAGGCGGGGTCTTTCCACAGCGAACCACTCCTTCTTCAATTGGTTTCCTCCCCCATCTTAGCACAGCCCGGGGGGTGGCGACAACCGCCGGACGGAAAGGCGCCCCCTCGCCGGTCCGCCTTTCCCCCGCGCGCCGCCCACGCATATCTCCCCGCCAGCCGCCGAAAACAGCACAAAACGGACCGCTTTTGCCCTCCCTCCTCAAAACCGCCCGCACCCAGCGCCGGCCATCTGTGACAAAATCTCAAAGAGAAGCTCGCCCCCGCCGTGGCCCCACCACAGCATCCCACTTTCTTCTCCCCCCAATCACTCCAACCGATTTCCCACACCCCTCCGTCTCGCAACAGCCCCCCCTTTTCCCCTTCCCCCGCACCCCCTCTTCGCCGCCGCGGAAAATGCCTCCCCTCCCTCCTGCCACACCACAAAAAGCGCCCCACCGCCATCTTGGCAGTGGGGCGCAGAGAAAACACGATGCCACCCGCAGAAAAGGAGGGCCCTCCCAGCTCAGAAAACCCAGTGGAAATCAGACCATCCGCGCGGCCTTCCCCTTTTTGGCGGCCTGGGCGATGTTGAATGAGTGGTCGCCGATGCGCTCCAGGTCGTTGAGCACCTCGTCAAAGACCAGGCCGGGCTCGGTCTGGCACTCGTTGCGGCGCAGCCGGGCCACGTGGTTGTCCTGCGAGGTGAGGACCAGCTCGTCCACCCGCTCCTCCAAATCGTGCAACTCTCCCTCCTCGGCGTCGGTCAGATCCTGGCGGAGGAAGGCGCCGATGGAGCGGTCAAACAGGTAGAGGTCGGCCTCGTAGATGGTCTCCAGCTCCTGGATGGCCATGGGGGAGTAGAGCAGCTCCCTGTCCACAAACATCTCGGTGCGCTCCAGCAGGTTGAGGGCGTGGTCGCCGATGCGCTCGATGTCGCTGACCACGTGGAAGATGCGGCTGACGTAGAGGGAGATCCGCCCGGGCATCTCCTGCTTGGTGATCTTCACCAGAAAGTCGGTGATGCCGTGGTTTAGATAGTCGATCAAGTCCTCCTGGTCGCGGATCAACTCGGCCTGGGAGACGTCCGACTTGAGCAGCCCCTCGGCGGCCCGCACAAAGTTGTTGCGGGCGACCCGGCTCATCCGCTCCACCTCTTTTTGGATCTGGGCCACCGCCGCGCTGGGGGAGGTCGCCAGGTTCTTATCGATGAAGAGGAGGCGGCGCTCGTCCTCGTGGGCCTTGCGGGGGACAAATTTGTAGGACAGCTTGACGATGCCGTCGGTGAAGGGCAGCAGCACCAGGCCGGTGACCACCTTAAAGGCAATGTGGCAGAGGGAGACCTGCACCATGGGCACGGCGGTGAGCATCTCGATCCAGTCGGTAAAGGGGGTGAACAGGGTGATGGGCACAAAGAGGAGGGCGCCGATGACGTTGTAGATGAAGTAGATGCAGGCGGCCCGCTTGGCGTTGTTCTTGGCGCTGATGGCCGAGAGGAAGGGGGGCACCGAGGAGCCGATGTTGATGCCGCAGATGATGAAGGAGGCAAAGTGGATGGGCATCAGCCCCTGCAGGGCCAGGGCCTGCAACACGCCCACGGCGGCGGAGGAGGACTGGATGACCGCGCAGAGCAGCACCCCCACCAGCACCCCGACAATGGGGTTTTTGGCGGTGGTGATGAACTGCTGAAAGGCGGGCACGTCCTTGAGGGCGCCCATGGCGCCGCTCATGGTGTCCAGCCCCTGAAAGAGGATGCCGAAGCCCAGCACCACCTGGCCGATGTGCTTGTAGGTGCGCTTCTTGCAGTAGAGAAGGGCCGCCGCGCCGATGAAGATGCAAAAGGGCGCCATGGCCGAGATGTCCAGCGCAATGAGGACGCTGGTGATGGTGGTGCCGATGTTGGCGCCGATGATGACGCCGGTGGCCTGGGCCAGGTTGAGGATGCCGGCGTTGAGGAAGCCCATCACCATGACGGTGGTGGCGGAGGAGGACTGAATGGCCACCGTCACCAGCATCCCCAGCAAAAAGCCCCGCACCGGCGTCCGGGTCAAGGTCTCCATCAGGTTGCTCATCTTGGGCCCGGCAGCTGCCTCCAGCCCGTCGCCCATGTACTTCATGCCAAACAGAAATGCGCCGAGGCCCCCTAAAAGGGCCAGAATGTTGCCAATTCCCATCGTCACACAAACCCACTTTACCGTAATTTTAGGGAGGTCCCCCTCCCCGCAAGATTCGCTGGACTTTTCTCAGAATTTACATTCTTTTTACATGTATTATATATTTTAATGATATAGAAATTGTCCGGCAATTGCAATGGGTTGCCGACAAATTCCTGCACAAATTTCAGCCCCCTCCTCTGTGCGGGAAGACAGCCGGCGCGTCAAGGGAGGACACGGCCGCCGGGAAACCGCCCCCACAAGTGGCTTCCCCCTCGTCCGGCCGTACAATCCTCCCTGTTACAAGAGAGCACGCGCACCTGCAAGCGGCCCCCCTCGTCCAGCCGTACACCCTCTCCCCCTGTTGCAGGAAAACACGCGCGCCCACAAACACCCCCTCATCCGGCCATACGCCCCACTCCCCATTGCAGGAAAACACGCGCGCCCGCGAGCGCACCCCCTCGTCCGGCCATACACCCCCTCTCCCCATTGCAGGGAAACGCACACCCGCAAGC
>NZ_WWVY01000016.1:0-31413 GCF_009876955.1 Bittarella massiliensis (ex Durand et al. 2017)
CTACACCACCTACCCCACCCGCTGACAGGGGGCAAAAGAGAGAGAGCCAGGGGCCGATCGGCCCCCGGCTCTCTTCCTTTTTATTCGACCGCTACTCCTCTTCCCCCTCGGGGAGGGGGTTGACGTGAACGGTGATCTTGTTGATGCGCTGTTCGTCCAGCTGGGTGACGGTGACGTCGAGGTTTTCAAAGGAGAACTGCTCCCCCTGTGCGGGGATGTGCTCCAATCGCTCCAGCACCCAACCGCTGACGCTGCCCGACTCAAAGTCGAAGCGGCTGCTGTCAAAGCCCAGTTTGTCCAGCATGTCGTAGACGTTCAGGTCGCCGTCCACCTCGTAGGTGTGCTCCCCCAGGGGGATGACGGCATAGGTGATCTCCTCGTGCTCGTCCCAGATGTCGCCCACCAGCTCTTCCAGCAGGTCCTCGATGGTGACGATGCCCAGGGTGCCGCCGTACTGGTCGGTGACCACCGCCATGTGCAGCTTCTCCCGCTGCAGTTCGCCCAGCAGCACCGAAATCTTTTTGGTGGGGGGAACGTAGAGGGCCCGCTGCAGGATGTCGGCCACCTGGAAGCGCTGGCCCTTGACCAGGCGCATGATGAACTCCTGCTGGTTGAGGATACCCACGATGTTGTCGATGTTCTTCTCGTACACCGGCAGGCGGGAGTACCG
Organism: Bittarella massiliensis (ex Durand et al. 2017); assembly: GCF_009876955.1. Taxonomy (NCBI): domain Bacteria; kingdom Bacillati; phylum Bacillota; class Clostridia; order Eubacteriales; family Oscillospiraceae; genus Bittarella (ex Durand et al. 2017); species Bittarella massiliensis (ex Durand et al. 2017). Next base: position 671 of record NZ_WWVY01000016.1, read on the forward strand.
CTCGGCAAAGAAGAGGTCGCGGATGGACTCGATGCTGTCGCCCAGCTCCACCCCCACCACATCCACCCGGGGGGTGAGCACCTCGTTGACGCAGATCTCATCAAATTCCAGGGCGCTCTGCACCAGGTCGCTCTCCTGCTCCTCCAAAACCCCCTCGTCCTGGATCTCGTCGATGATGACCTTCAGCTCCTCCTCGGTCACCGAGGGTTGGCTGGCCGCCTCCCCCATGGGGCCGGCCAGCTTTTTGGACAGGGCCTTTTTCAGCTTGGCAAAGCACCAGACAAAGGGGGAAAAGACCTTCATCAGCACCGAGAGGGCGCTGGCGGAAAACATGGCGAAGCTCTCGGAATACTCGTTGGCCACCGATTTGGGCATCACCTCGCCGAAGATGAGGACCACCACCGTCATCACCAGGGTGGAGACGCCGGCGCCGCTGGGGCCCATCAGCCCGGTGAAGAGCAGGGTGCCGATGGAGGCCGCGGCGATGTTGACGATATTGTTGCCGATGAGGATGGTGGAGATGGCGCTGTCAAACCGGTCGGCGATCTTCAGCGCCCGCGAGGCCTTTTTGTTCCCCTCTTTGGCGAGTTTTTTCAGGCGGATGCGGTTGACGGTGGAAAATGCGGTCTCCGAGGCGGAGAAGTAGGCCGACAGCGCCACCAGCGCCGCCAGCGAGATGATGTAGAGCCATATACTGCCCTCTTCCAAAATTGCACGCTCCTTTTCGCTTGCTGTCTGTGTATCGATTTTGAGTTAGAGGTATCATATCAAAAATGAGGCCGGATGGCAAGGGCAGAGAGTGCACCCAAATAAAAGGCGGCGGCAATTCTTCATAAAAATGCGATGGTTTTTTGCCGCCCCATCCTTTATACTAAAAGAGACCTTCTTCCCCGGGCCCGCTGCCCGGGGAAATCCACGAGAAAGGCGGCCGACACATGAACAAAAAACGGGCCTATCACATCCTCTACCGGGCGCTGCCCAACATGTTGGTGGTGCTCTCCGGCGTGCTGCTCTTCGCCTTCTTTGCCAACTTCAAGGAGATCGCCTCCCTCTTTCGGGCGCTGATCTCCCTGATCTCCCCCTTCATCGCGGCCTTTGCCATCGCCTACATCGCCTCCTCCCCCCTCAATTTGATCGAGCGCCGCTGGCTGCAGAAGATTGAAAAGAAAAACGTCCGCCGGGCGGTGGCGGTGGCCATCGTCTACCTGCTGGGACTGGCCCTGGTGACCCTCTTTATCTCCTTTATCATCCCCCAGATCGTGGAGAGCGTGCGCACCCTCATCAACCAGAGCGGCGACGGCCTCGCCGCCATCGAGACCTTTGTCCGCGACACCCTGGTGCGCTACGACATCGACCCCTCCAAAATCACCGACCTCTTTCAGTCCTGGGAGGGGCTCTGGTCCCAGGCGCTGGACTTCTTGAAGTCCACCCTCCCCCAGCTGTTGAGCGTCTCCATCTCCATCGGCAGCTTTGTCATCAACACCCTGGTGGCGGTGGTGGCCTCGGTCTACCTGCTCTTTTCAAAGGAAAAGTTCTGCTCCCAGACCAAGCGGGTGGTCTACTCCCTCTTCTCCCGCAAGCGCGCCGACCAGTTGGTCTACGTCACCGCCCTGAGCCACCGCACCTTCGGCGGCTTCCTCATCGGCAAGATCAACGACTCCCTCATCATCGGCCTCATCTGCTTTATTGGGACCTCTCTCCTTAAAATCCCCTTTGCCCCCCTGGTGAGCGTCATCGTCGGGGTCACCAACATCATCCCCTTCTTCGGGCCCTTTATCGGGGCGGTGCCCTCGGCCTTCATCATCCTCATTGCCGACCCCATCAAGTGCATCTGGTTCGTGATCTTCGTCATCGCCCTGCAGCAGTTTGACGGCAACTTCCTGGGGCCGAAGATTCTCGGCCAGTCCACCGGCCTCTCGGCCTTCTGGGTGATGGTGGCCATCGTCATCGGCGGCGGCCTGATGGGTCCCTTAGGGATGATCGTCGGGGTGCCCGCCTTTTCGGTCATCTACACCCTCTTCAAGGTCTTTATCCGCGGGCGGCTGCAGGAGAAGGGGATGCCCCTGGACCCCAACGACTACAAGGTCCCCGGCCCCATCGCCCCCCTCCCCCCGCAGGAGGACGAGGGCCCCGCCTAAAAATCCACAAAAAGAGCGCCCGGCCCATCGGCCGCGGCGCTTTTTTTAACGGGAGAGAGGGTCAATCCAAGTCGAACCGGGTCAGGTTGAGGCCGGTCTCCGGGTCGGCAAAGCGGCCGATGACCCCGGGCAGCTTGCGGACAAACAGCTCGCTGGTGGCGCTGATGACCGCCCAGTTCAGGTGGCCGCCCACCGCCTGTCCGCCCGCCTTGGCCAGGGTGATGTGGAGGTGGAGATAGGGCGCATCCGCCCCCTCCTGGCGGGAGATGTTGCCGATGAGGGCGGTGATCTCCATGTCCCCCTTCAACTCGGTGGGGTAGTACTTCTTCTCGGCAATGCTGTACAGGCCGACGGTGGCGTCATCGGCAGCCCCCAGCCCCTGGACGGTGCCGGCCCGGATCCCCTCTTTTTCGCAGAGTTCGGCGATGGACGCCACCACCTCTTCACCCCGCTCCAGGCGGACGGCATAGGTGTCTCCATACAGTTTGTAAATCACAGAAATTCCTCCTTTTTCAGCGCAGGGCGCGCATCTCTTCTCACAGGTCGAGCACCGAACCCGAGGCCAGGGCCCGGCTCCGGGGGCAGCCCGCGGCAAACCGGGCCAGCCCCTCCTCCCCGGTGCAGTGGCAGACCCCCACAAAGGAGATGCCGCTGGCGGCGAACCACTCGACCGTCTGCCGGGCCCGCTCCTCGTCGCAGGCCACCAGGTGGGTGCCCCCCACAAAGGCCCTGACCGGCTTGCCCAACCGGCGGCGGGCGCTCTCGCAGATGTTTACCGGCCCGCAGTGGCTGCAGCCGGAGAGGACCACCAGCCCCTCCCCGTCGTCTATGGCCAGGGCCATCTCCTCCCGGAAGTCGTCGGTGCGGTACTCCCCGCCGAGCATCATCAGGGCGGTGGGGTCGGGCTGCTCAAAGGGGCAGACCCGCTCGAACCCCGAGAGCAGGTAGATGGGCGCGCCCTCAAAGAGGGAGTGGACCGCCCGGCTGACCATGGCGCAGGGGACCTTCTTCTCGTTGATCCACTCCTGCCCGAAGGCGTTGCCCACATAGTAGTAGGACACCTCCTGGTCCCAGTACTTGGGGATGAAGAAGTAGCGGTGGATGTAGAGGGGCGCCTCGGGCGCCGGACAGTCCTCCCGCCAGGCCAAAAATCCCCGGGAGTGGTCAAAGTGGGCGTGGCTGAGCACCACCGCCTCGGTCTGGGAGAGGTCCACCCCCATGGCGCGGGCGTTTTGCAGAAAGGCGCCGCTGTCCCCGGTGTCAAAGAGGATGCGGTGCCCCCCTGCCTCCACAAAGGCAGAAAAGCCGTTTTCGCACTGCAGCTGGGGGGACAGGGTTCGGTTTTCGATCAGGACGGACAGTTTGACAGACACAGGCGTCTCCTCCTCTTGGGGGCGGGGCGGCCGTTCGGCCTCCCCCTCACCCCTCTTTGCGGGCCACCAGGGCATCCCGGCGGATGGCCTGGTCCACCCGGTGGCAGAAACTGTCGTAGGGCGGGTCCCGCAGCACGGTGAACCCGGCGGCCTCCACCAACCCCTCCAGCTGCGGGCGGGGGAGGACAAAGGTGTTCCAGGACAGGGCCATTGCCCCGCCGGGCTTGAGCACCCGGCGCCAGCCGGGCAGGCAGGCCCGCAGCAGTTCGCTGGGGTTGCGGGTGGGGTTTCCCCGCCCCTGCGGGCGGCCGCCGGCCTGGTTGCCGTGGGCCACCCCGTAGGGCAGGTCGCCCACCAACAGGTGGAAGTGGTTTTTGGGGAAATAGCGGTCGGTGTAGGCCGAGTCCCCGGCAATCAGGGTCACCGAGCGGCGGGCGGCGGGGTCGCCGTACTCCTCCTTGCTGCGCGCCAGCTCAAATCGCTGGCGCTGGGCGGTAAAGGAGCGGTTCGGCCCGGAGAGGCGGTCTTTTTGCAGGGTGTGCTTGCAGCGGGCCTGTTCCAGGTACTTCTTCAGGTAGCCGCCGCACTCCTGCACCGACTTGGGCGAGATCTCCACCCCGGCGGCGCTGTACCCCAGCCGCAGCGCCTCAAAGAGGGTGGTGCCCCGGCCCGCCACCGGGTCCAGCAGGGTCAGCCCCCCCTGCCCGGCAAAGGCGCTGGAACTGGCGGCCAGGTTGATGAGAAAGCGGGTAAAGAGCTCGTTTGTCTTGCCCGGGTATTTGAGGATGGTGCTGATCTCCTCCCCAAAATAGGAGGTGCCCGGCCGATCGAGGACCCGCAGGGACCCGTTCTCGCCGGCAAAGACGGCATAGCAAAAGGAGAGGTCAAAAAGCCGCTCCAACTCCCCTTCCCCGAGGGGGTCCTCGCTCTCCAACACCAGGGCGGGGGCGCCCCCCAGCTCCTCCGGCTCGGGGGGGCTGCAGGGGCTGGCAAACGAGCGGACGGCGAGGGCCAGTTCCCCCAGGCAGAGGGCGGTGGACTCCTTTAAATAGACCCGGTTGTGGCCGGGGTTTCGCAGCAGGTGGTAGCGCATGGCGGTCTCCTTTTTGCCGGGCCGGGACGGCCCGCTTGTTTCGCCTTTCAGTATAGCACGTTTTTCCCGCCCTGTCATGGCCGGCGGGCGGGCGCAAAAGAGCCCCCGAGGGGCGGAAAACCGCAGCCTTGGGGGCTCACACCCGCTTTTAGCGGCAGGCGAAGTGGCGATTTACAGGGTGTTGTAGATCTCGACGAGTTTGTTCCAGGTATCGCGGCCGACCGCGCCGTCGACGTTGAGGCCGAACTCCTGCTGGAAGATGCGCACCGAGTAGTCGGTGGTGGTGCCGAAGACCCCGTCTACCTGCTCGCGCTGGACGTTGGGGAACTTCTCGGCGATGTTGCTCAAATAGAGCTGGATGTCCCGCACCGGGCTGCCGGAACTGCCCTGGCGGTAGACGCTGCCGGGCCAGGGTTTGGCCACCGGGTGGACCGACTCGACGCAGAGCTTGCGGCAGAAGGCGAACCAGGTGGCAGCGCCCACCTTGCCGTCCGCAGCCAGGCCGACGGCCCGCTGGAAGGCGGCCACCGAGCGCTCGGTGGCGGAGCCGAAGACCCCGTCCACCGTCACTGCGGGGATGGTGGGAAGGCTGGTTTTGATGGCATTGAGGTAGTACTGGATATTGCTGACCACACTGCCGGAGGAGCCCATGCCGATCACATAGCCGGGATAGGGTTTGCAGACACAACTAGACATAGTCAATTCACCTCTGTTATATATTGAGAGCGCCCGCCGGCCCGAGGGCCGGGCAGGGTGCTACACGGTGGCGTAAACCTGGCACATGCGCGTCCAGGTGGCCTGGCCCACCGTCCCGTCGACGGTGAGGCCAAAGAGCTGCTGGAAGGTGCGCACCGACGCCTCGGTGGCGGCGCCGAAGATGCCGTCCACCGTTACGCGGCCCACCTGGGGGTAGTTGAGGGCGATGACGTTGAGCATAAACTGAATGTTGCGCACCGCATTGCCGGTGCTGCCCCTGCGGTAGACCCCGCCGGGATAGGGCGGGCAGGGCGGTTTGACCGGCAGGTTGCAAAACTGGTTGCAGACCTCCGCCCAGGTGGCGGGGCCGACGATGCCGTCCACGCTCAGGCCGAAGAGCTGCTGAAAGACCCGCACGGCCTGGGTGGTGCCGGAACCGAAGATGCCGTCCACCGCCAACTGGGGGATCAGGGTGTTGACCACCCCGATGGCGTTGAGGTAGAACTGCAGGTCGCTGACGCTGGTGCCGGTGGAGCCCTGCCGCAGCGGGGTGCCGGGGTAGGGCTTGCAGCCGCAGCCGCCGTTGGGCACGTCGGGCTCCACCTGCTTGTAGATGTCGATCATCTGCTGCCAGGTGGCATTGCCCACGATTCCGTCGGGGATGAGGCCGAAATAGCTCTGGAAGGACTTCACCGCGTTTTTGGTGATGGGCCCAAAGATGCCGTCCATATCCACGTTGGGGATCTCGGCAAAGAACTGGGAGGCCACCCGCAGCATATACTGCACGGCCTGCACGCCGACGCCGGTATCCCCCTCTTTGAGGACCGAGGCGGGCGGGGTGTCGGGCACATCCACATCTTCGCCCTCGCTGCCCAGTTCGGCCAGCTTCTTCACCGCCACGTAGATATAGGAGATCTCATACCAGGTCCCCTTGCCCACGATCCCGTCCTGGGTGAGCTTAAAGCTCTTTTGGAAGGCCTTGACCGCCGCCTCGGTGGAGGGGCCAAAGACCCCGTCCACCGGGTTGATCAGGGGGATGGAGGGGAAGTTGCGGCGGATGCGGTTGAGCTGGTTTTGGATGATGGCCACGTTGGTGCCGGTGGAGCCCACCCGCAGCGGGGTGCCGGGGTAGGACTGGGGGATGTCGCGGATGTTGTTGGACTCGTAAAGGGCCACCCCGCTGCCGTAGTAGTAGCGCAGGATCTGGATGGGGCTGTACCCCTGGTTGGCCAGGTTCACGGTGCCCCACTGCTTGAGGCCGGGGCAGTTGGTGACCTGCCGGCCGTCGCAGTACTCGGCGTAGAAGGGCTCTTCCCGGTTGTTTTTGCGGATGTAGACGTTGAAGATTTCATCCACGATCTTGCTGATGTTGTCGAAGATGTTGCGGTTTTTCACAAAGTACTGGTCGTACTGGGTGGAGTTGGTGATTTGAAAGTTGTAGCCCTTGCTGCGGTACCACTCGGTGTAGACCCGGTTGAGGGCCAGGGAGATCTGGCAGTAGATGTTGGCCCGAAGGGCGTTTTCCGGCCAGGTGGGGTAGATCTCGCTGGAGGCCACGTTTTTGATGTAGTACTTGAAGGGCACCGTCAGGTTTTCGGCCGAGGAGTTGTTGGGCCGACCCAGGTGGACGGTGATGTTGGTGGGGATGACCGGCACCTGCAGGATGCGGTTTTCCACATTTTTCTCCGCCGGGGCGGTGGAGAAGCAGGGGCATTCACAGGTCAGGTGGTGCTGGGGGACGGTGCTCACCTGCCGGGGGCCGGTGTAGTTGTCGGTGGCGTCGGGGATCATCTCGATCACCTGCACGGCCAGGGTGTCGGCGAAAATCTGGATGTCCCGCACCTCGGCGGGAACGTATCCCTCCTTGCGAAACTGCACGTCGTAGACCTCGTAGGGAAAGCCCTCGTAGCCGGGGTCGAGGGAGAGGGCCTTATCAGGCGCCTCCAGGTCGATGGCAGGGGTGTTTCCGTCCTCGTCGGTGATCAGTGTCTGGTCGTAGACCACCTGTCCCTCGGACACCTTGGTGATCACCACCTGGACGGCCTCCACCGGCAGCGCCTGCTGCGCCGTTGAGACGGAAAAGCTCAGTTGTCCAGTAGCCAAATGGGGTTCCTCCTTTTGCGGTGGAAGTTTGGGGAGCGGGCGCGCGGCCTGCGCCGGTTTCACACGCACACCAGCTTATTCCCCCGCCCCGCGAAAGGTGTCTGCCGTCCCCCCTCCAAAAAACGCCTTTGCGCTGGGGCGGAAAACACAGTATAATAGAGGAAAACAAGCGCGCGGCCAGACAGGGCGGCGGAGAAACGGAGAGGATACGGCCATGATTGTATTGGAACGCACTGCGGTGATGAACTGGGAAAACGCCATGCGGGGCGCCCGCAACCCCATGAACAGCTGGGCGCGCGGCGACAGCAGCTACGGCGAGGACGGGAGCTACCAACTGGGGGAGAACGACCTCTCCCTGGCGCTGCGGCTCTGCCGGTCGGGCAGCGACCACCGCAAGTTTATCCGCCAAATTTTTGTCTCGGTGGACATCACCGCCCCCCTCTACTGGTGGAAGGAGTTCGACACCTACAAGGTGGGCACGGTGGCCAACTCCACCTCCACCATGCACAAGATCCACGCCAAGCCCTTCTCGCGGGAGGATTTCAGCTGCGACCGGATGGACGAGCGCACCCTGTCCTGCCTGGACGGGGTCATTGCCCTGCTGGAACAGCTGCGGCAGGACTATCTGGCGGACAAGGACAAGACCTGCTGGTACTCGATGATCCAGCTGCTGCCCGAGAGCTACAACCAGCTGCGCACCGTGACCCTCAACTACGAAAACCTGGTGGGGATGTACTTTGCCCGCCGGACCCACAAACTGGACGAGTGGCATCTCCTCTGCGACTGGGTCAAGACCCTGCCCTATATGGCCGACATCCTGCGGGTCATCGAAGAGGGGTAAAAATACCGCCTGACAGAAGGAGGAGAGGGTCCGTGACTCATCTGCAAAAAGCGGTGCGGGCGACCGCCCTCCTGACAGCGGCGGTCCTCGCGCTGACCGGTTGCGGGGCCAAGGGCGAGAGGCCGTCCGAGGGCGAAGGGGAAAACGTCGCCACACCCCCCGCCTTCGCCGCGCCGTACCCCTACTGCGACGACAAGTACCAAAATCGGCTGGCCGTCTCCGGCGAGGACGGGACGGTCTACTTTCAGGGGCGGCAGGCCGTCTACCGCGCCGACAGCGACGGGTCTGTCTCCCCTCTGGTGACAGAGGATGACCCCATTCGCAACCTCCACCTCTACTGCGGCGCCCTCTATTACGATGTCATTCACGGCACAGACCCCTTTTCCTACACCCGCTCCTCCTATCGGTTCGATCTACAATCCGGCCAAAAGAACGAACTGCCGTTCACGGTAGAGCTCTGCCGGCTGATAGGCACCACCCTCTACACCCTGCAACCCGACGACGGACGGGATTTTGGCTCGGGCGAACACCTGGAAAAATACGACCTCTCCGACCCCGCGACTGGCCCGGTGTCCCTGCCGGTGGAAGAGGACGAGCTGCCGCCCCTTGGCGGCCTCTCCGCCCTGCCCCAACCCTTTCAGCGGGAGGAAGGCATCTACTTCACCGTCAAATCCAATGAGGAGGACGCAAAGCACCCCTCCCTCGAGGTGTACCTACAGCGGCCCAGCGATGCCGAAAGCCGTACCCTTGCCGCCTCCATTGCCGATTCCCGCGCAGTGACCGGCACCCCGCTGGTCACCCACCGCGGCTGCGTCTACATCCGCCAGTCCCACTCCGGGCCGGAGGGGGGAGCAGCCGAGGGCAGCCTCTGTCTCGCCCCCTTTGACGGTCAGCCGGAGCAGGTCCTGTGCACCTTTGCAGGGGGAAGCAGTGTCACCCCCCTCAACTGGGACGAGCACTGGGTCTACCTGGAGGTCTCCGGCCACCTGTCCCGCCTCTCTTTCGACGGCGCCCAGTGGCAGGAGTATGAGGAGATCGCCCTGTCCGTCCACTCCCCGGCCGTCAGCATCGCCGGCGGTTGGGGGTACTGCTTCGACACGGCCGCCGGGGCCTATATCCGCTTCTCTCTAGACGACCCCCGCGTTCGGCAGGCAGAGCCCTTTGCCCTCTAAACACCCTCTCACAGCGCAAAAGATCCGGGAGCCCCCTTTACGGGGCTCCCGGATCTTTCTGTTTGCTTTTTAGGAGAGGGCCTTCACCAGCAGGCGGCAGACCTCCTCCACCGCCTCGTCCAGCGGCTGGCACCCCTGCATACAGGGGGCGCAGTCGAGCTGCTGAAAGCCCATGGTGGCGCTGGTGAATACCCGCCAGACATAGGTCCGGTCGATGGGCTGGGGGAAGAGGCCCTCCTCGGCCCCCAGGCAGGCCAGCTGCCAGGCCAGTTCCTCCACCTGGGCGCGGCGGGCCTGCATCTCGCTGGAAAAGGCCTGGGCCATCCCCTTCCAGTCAGGGACGCCGCCGTAGAGGAGGAGCAGTTGAAAGGGCCCCATGGACTGGCGGGCCCCCTCTCCCAGCCGGGTGAGGGCGGCCCGGCACTTATTCAAAAAGCCCTCGGCCCCCTCCACCGCCGCCAGCACCTCGTCCATCTGGCGGAAGAGGTCGTAGAGAACGGTGTGGGAGATGATCTCCTCCTTGGAGGAGAAATAGTTGTAGAGGGTGCCCTTGCCCAGACCGGCCGCCCGGGCGATGTCGTCGGCCTTGAGGGCCCGCAGGTCGGCCCCCTGTAAGGCCAGTTTGCGCACCCCCTCAAAGATGGCGATCTCCTTTTCGCTGTAGGTCACAGCTCTACCTCCTCCCCGCCGGCGGGCATCCGCTCGCCGCCCTTTTTGCGGCGGTGGAACAGGTCATAGAGGATGGGCACCACAAAGAGGGTCAGCAGGGTGGCATAGGCCAGACCGCCGATGGTGACCACCGCCATGGGCTGGAGCATATCGGCCCCGGAGCCGATCCCCAAAGCCAGGGTGCCCAGCCCCAAGATGGTGGTGAGGGCGGTCATGAGGATGGGGCGGACGCGGGTGACGCCGGTCTCCACCAGGGCCTGGCGCAGAGGGGCGCCCTCCAGCCGAAGCTGGTTGACGTAGTCGACAAAGACGATGCCGTTGTTGACCACCACCCCGCAGAGGACCAAAAAGCCCAGCATGGAGATGACGCTGATCTCCATCCCGCAGAGCCAGAGGGCCAGCAGGCCGCCGGTAAAGGCCAGGGGGATGGTGAACATGACGATGAAGGGAGAGAGCAGCGACTGGAACTGGGCCACCATGATGCCGTAGATCAGCACGATGGCGAGCCCCACCATCTTCAGCAGCTCGACAAGGGTGGAGTTGATGGTCTCGGTCTGCCCCACCAATTCCACCGTGTAGCCGGCGGGGGGCTGGTAGCTGTCCAACTTGGACTGCAGCTCCCGGCTCACCAAGCCGATGTTGTGCTCGGCGTCGATCTGGGCGCTGACCGAGAGGGTGCGCACCTGCCCGTCGTGGCGGATGGAGGAGAGCCCCTCCTCCTGGCTGATTTGGGCGATGTCCGAGAGGGGGATGGTGGTCTCCTCCCCGTCCTTGGTGACGGTGAGCAGGTGGTCGCCCAGGGTGGCCCGGCTGAGGGCCGCCTCCGGGTCCTTGACCACTACGATGGGGTAGTCGCCGTCCTCCAGGGAGAGGGTGGTGGCGGTGGTCTCAGACTGGATGGCCGCGGCCACCTCCTGGTAGACCTGGGCCACCGTGAGGCCGTAGCCCATGGCCTTGTTCTTGTCCACGCTCACCCGCAGTTCATAGGCCGGATCTTCCGAGCCGTCCTCCACGTCCTGGGTGCCCTCGGTCCCCTCCATCAGGGCGGCCACTTCCTGGCCCACCCGGCGCAGGGTGCCCAGGTCGTCGCCCTGGATCTGCACCGTGAGGCCCGAGCCGCCCATGGAGGACATATCCCCCATGGAACTCTGGGCGGTGACCTCGCAGGGGAGGCCTTCGGTGGCGTCTTTGATCTGCTGGGCGATGTGGCTGCTGTCCGGCCGTTTCCCCTCGGAGAGGATGACGTACATGCTGACACTGCCGCTGCCGCCGGAACTCATCATCCCGCCGCCCTCCATGGCGCCCACCGTCTCCACCCCGGGCAGATCGCCGACGATGGCGGCAACCCGGTCGCCCATGGCGCGGGTCTCGGCGGTGGTGGTCTCGGGGGGCATCTCCACAGTGACGCTGATTTGGTTGGTGTCGCTCTCGGGGATAAAGGCGGTGCCCATCTGGGTGGCGCCGATGCCGCTGACCACCAGCAGCGCCACCACCCCGCAGAGGACTGCCGCCCGGTGGGAGAGGGCTTTGTCCAGCAGCCGGGCGTACCAGTTCACAAACCGGTCAAAGAGCCGGTGCTTGGTCTGGTCGGGTCTGCGCAACAGCTTGGAGGAGAGGGCCGGCACCAGCGTCAGGGCCACGATCAGGCTGGCCACCAGGGAATAGGCGATGGTGAGGCCCATGTCGGTAAACAGTTCCCGGGAGATGCCCTGGGTAAAGACGATGGGCAGGAAGACGCAGACGGTGGTCAGGGTGGAGGCGGCAATGGCCCCCGCCACCTGGGCCGCGCCCCGCACAGCTGCCTGGGCCGCGCTCATCCCCTCGCCCCGCAGGCGGTAGATATTCTCGATGACCACGATGCTGTTGTCCACCAGCATCCCCACCCCCAGGGCCAGACCGGCCAGGGAGATGATGTTGAGGGTGACGCCCGAGAAGTACATCAGCGCCACCGCAAAGAGCAGGCTGATGGGGATGCTGGCGGCAATGGCCAGGGTCGGGCGGTAGTTGCGCAGGAAGAGGAGGATGATGAGGATGGCCAGCGCCCCGCCCATGAGCAGGTTTTGCAGCACCGACTGCACCACAATGTCGATGTAGACCCCCTGGTCGTTGAGGGCGGTCAGGTGCAGGCCGCTGTGCTCCTCCTGCAGTTGGGCCATGGCCGCGCGGATGTCGGCGGACACCTGGGAGGTGGAGGCGGCGCTCTGCTTTTGGAAGGTGAGGAGGATGCCGTCGTTGCCGTTGATTTTAGCGTACATCTCGTCCCGGTTGTCGGCAAAGGCCACCTCGGCCACGTCCGACAGCTTGATGGTGCCGATGCCCTCCAAATCAATGGTGAAGAGTTCCAGCTCCGCCAGCTCCTCCACACTGGAGAAGGTATCGCCCACCTTGACGGCGTACTTCTCCCCCTTTTCGGTGAGGGAGCCGGCGGGCATGGAGAAGTTCTCCGCCGCCAAGATCCCCTGAATGGTCTGGGGGGTCAGCTTGCCGCTGAGGCCGGCGGTCTGGTAGGCGGCCTTTTCCGCCTCCTCAAACTGGGTGCGGCCCTGGCTCAACTGCTGCGCAGTGGCGTCCAACTTCCCCTGGGCCTGGGCGATCTTCTGGGCAAAGAGCATCTTCCCCGCCTCCAGCTGGCTTTCGGCCGGGGCCAGGGCTTCCAACTTGTCGGCCAGGGGGCCACGCTGGGCCTCCATCTGCCGCAGGCCGCTGTCGGCGGCGGCGATCCCCTCGTCCAACTTGGTCACCGCCTCGCCCAACAGCTGGGCCAGCTGTCCGCTCTGCTGGCCGAGGGCGGCCAACAGGACCTGCGCCTCCTGCTGGGTGAGAACGCCGGCGTCCTGCAGCCGCTGCACCAGGGCGGTCAGGGTCGCCTCCGCCTCCGGGCCCGCCTGCTGCCCCCCGTCGAGGAAGGCCTGCAGGCTCTGCCGCAGGGTGGAGAGCTGCTCCCTCTGGGCCTTGGTCTGGGCGATGGTGGTGTCCAGATAGGTCAGCCCCTGGGTCAGCTGGGCCTTGCCGTCGGAGAGCTGGGCGGCGCTGTCGGCCAACTGCTTGGCCTGGGCTTCACTCTCGCTGTCCAGCTTTTCCTGGGCGGCCTTGATCTGGGCCTCCCCCTGGTTCAGCTGGGCCTTGGTCTGGGCCAACTTGGCGTCGATCTGGGCCAGCATCTTGTCGTTGAGGGCGTCGATCTTCTGCTGGTCGAGGGTGACCTGGATCTCCTTTTCCAGCACGCCGGTGGCGCTGACCGAGGCCACCCCGCCCACCCGCTCCATCGCCGGGAGAACGGTCTCGTTCACCAGTTGGGAGAGGGCCTCGGCGTCCTGCCCGTCGGCGTCTACCGCGGCGATCATCACCGGCAGCATGTCGGGGTTGATTTTCATCAGGGTGGGGGTGCTCACCCCGTCGGCCAGCTGACCCTTGACCAGGTCCACCTTGCCGCTGAGGTCGATCATGGCGCTGTCCATGTTGGTGCCGTCGGCAAACTGCAGGATCACCATGCTGGTGTTCTCGCTGGAGATGCTCTGCACCTCTTTGATGCCGCTGGTGGTGGAAAGTCCCTTCTCCAGGGGCTTGGTCACCGCCTGCTCCACCTTCTCCGGGCTGGCCCCGGGGTAGGCGGTGATCACCGCCACGTAGGGCAGGTCCAGGCTGGGAAGCAGGTCGGTCTGCATGTTGGTGAAGGAGATGACCCCCATCAACATCACCAAAATGACCGCCACAAAGACAGTCAGCGGTTTTTTGACACTGAATTTGGAAAGCATACGCGCGCTCCTTTCGGGCTGTGGCGCTCTGCCGCAGGGGTGGGGGTCCGGCGCAAACTTGCAGGCGGCGCGCCGGGCAAAGGCCCCAGGGGCAGAACAGGTGACTGACCGGTCAGTCACCTGTCTATTGTACGAGCCTCCCCCCTTCCCGTCAATTGATTTTCCAGACAAAAAGGCGCTTTTCTAAAAAGTTTACAAACGGTTCCCCTTCCAGCGCAAAAAAGCGTCCCCCTGCAAGCGGATGCAGGGGGACGCCTGATAAAGGTTTTAGAGAAAAGGGGTCACTCCCCCGCCGCCTCGGTGTGGCTGCCCACCCGACGGGTGAGGCCCATCAGCAGGAAGGTGCCCACCATCCCCGCCACCGGGATGCACATGGCCGAGAGGAAGCTGACCCGCTGGGCCAGCTGGCCGGCCAGGGCGTTAAAGAGCATCCCCCCGATGGAGGAGGCCAGCCCCGCGTAGGAGATGGCGGTGGCCGAAAACTGGGGGAAATAGCTGCAGGCCATGATGATCTGCACCGTGTAGATGGCGCCGATCAGCAGCCCCAGCAGGAAACTCACCACCGGCCAGAGGAGCTTCTGGTCGATGGCCAGCCCCGCCCCCAGCACCAGCGCCCCCAAAAAGGTCATGGTGATGATGTACTTGCGGGGGGAGAGGGCGCGCAGGATGGCGCCGTTGAGCACCCGGCTGATGATCATCCCCACCGAGTAGCAGGCCATGATGGTGGAGCAGAAGGACACCGGGTAGAGCAGGGCGTCTTTGTTGTTGAGGTAGGTGGGCAGCCAGGTGTTGAAGACCTGGGTGGCCGCCGAGAAGATGGCCATCCCGCAGAGGACCAGCATCTGGGGGGAGGTGACGATCTTTTTGTAGGGGATCTTCACCCGCACCCCCGCCTCGTCCACCCCGGAGACGGCGGGTTCGGGCCGCTTGATGACGGCCATGGTGACAAAGTAGGCCAGGGCCAGAAAGACCACCACCAGACCGAAGGTGGTGTAGGCGGTGTTCCACTCAAAGCCCATCTTGAAGAGGGTGCCGATGAAGACCGGCCCCAGCACCGAGCCCAGCCCGAAGAAGGCGTGGAGGATGCTGATGTACTTGGCCCGCTCGTCCCCGAACAGGTCGGAGATGTAGGCCGCACAGGCGTTGTCCAGCACGCCGGAGACGGTGCCCAGCAAAAAGAGGGCCACCAGCAGCAGCACAAAGGGGGGCGCCATGCCGATGCAGACCAAAAAGCCGCCCATCAGCAAGAACATCAGCCCCAGGGCCTTGTTTTTGTCCAGTCGGTCCACCACCAACACGGTGAGGGCGGTGGCCAGGATCATGCCGGCGCTCTGGAAGATGGAAAAGAGGGACGCCTGGTCAAAGGTCAGTTCGTACCCCTCGATGATGCGGGGCATGGCGTTGCTGAACAGCCCACTGGAAAGGGCGAAGGCCGCCATGAAGGTGATGACGTAGATGGCCGCGATGGTGCGGCGCTTTTTGTTGCTCACGGATTCGTTCAACTCCTACTCTCTCCCGCCGGCAGAGGGCGCGGCGGGGTGGCCCACGGCAGAGGCCGCGGGAAAACAGGGCTTACTGCGCAGCCTGGGGCTCATCCCCCTCGCCGCTGTCGGCGCGCTCCACGACGCGCTTGGTGGTGAAGAGCACCAGGAAGGTGATGAGCAGCGCGACCACCGGGATGCACATGGCCGCCAGGAAGTTGACCTTCTGGGCCACCTGCCCGGCCAGGGCGTTGAAGCACATCCCGCCGATGGCGGAGGAAAAGCCGGTGAAGGCGGTGGCCGAAGCGGAAAAGCGGGGGAAGTACTCACAGGCCATGACAAACTGGGCGGTGTAGATGGCGCCGGTGAGCAGCCCCAGCAAAAAGCCCACCACCGGCCAGAGGTATTTCTGGTCCAGCAGCAGTCCTGCCACCAGCACGCCGGAGGAGCAGATGCTCACCAGGGTGATGTAGTTGCGGGCGGAGATGAACTTGGAGATGTAGCCGTTGATGAGCCGGCTGACGATCATCCCCACCGAGAAGCAGGCCACCACTGTGGAGCAAAAGGAGATGGGGAACAGGTCGGGGTTTTTGTTGTTCAGATAGGTGGGCAGCCAGGTGTTGTACACCTGAAAGCCGGCGTAGAGAAAGCTCACCGCGCAGAGGGAGAGCATCTTGGGGGAGCGCAGCATCTTTTTGTAGGGGGTCTTCAGCCGCTTGCCCGAGTCGTCGATGTTCTGCACCTCAGGGACGGGGCGCTTGATGACCATCATGGTCAGGAAGTAGGCCACCGAGATGAAGATGATCACCAGGCCCAGGGTGGTATAGGCGTTGTTCCAGACAAAGCCCATCCGGGTGAGCTGGCCGATGAAGAGGGGGCCCATCAGGGAGCCCAGGCCGAAAAAGGCGTGGAGGATGCTGATATAGCGGGCCCGCTGGTCGCCGTAGAGGTCGGACATATAGGAGGAACAGGCGTTGTTGACCACGTTGGAGACAATGCCCATGAGGACAAAGAGCATCAGGATCAAGACGAAGGGGGGCACCGAGCCGATGCAGAAGAGGAAACCGCCCATCAGCAGGAACATGACACCCAGCATCTTGTTCTTGTCCAGTTTGTCCACCACCAGGGCGGTGAAGCAGTTGGCCAGCAGCATCCCCCCGCTTTGGAAAACGGAGAAGAGGGAGGCCTGTTCCAGGGACAGGTTGTAGGTCTCAATGATTTTGGGGAGGGCGGTGCTGAACATCCCGCCGGACAGGGCAAAAGCCATCATAAAGACGATGACAAAGACCGCCGTCACACTCCTTCTCTTTTGATTGGTCACGTGCAATACAACTCCTCACCGGTTGCGCAATCGATTGCACAACTTTCATTGTTTTTATCTTGTCAACTTTATCACTCTGCCCTTCCCTTTGTCAATACATATTTTCACAAAAAATCCTCTTTCTTTCCGACCAATATGCCGATTTTCTCGCGCATTTGCAAAAAACGCGCCCTGCCCTCTTGACAGGAAATGCAAAACGAGAGTATCCTTTGAACAGAATGCAACTGATTGCACAAATGTGCAACTGTTTCGAGAGAAAGGAGGAGTGCTCGTGGCAACCTTAAAAGAGGTGGCCAAGCTGGCGGGGGTCAACATCTCCACCGCCTCTCGCGCCCTCAACGATTCCCCCAGCATTTCCGCGGCGACCAAGGTCCGGGTGCGCCAGGCAGCCGAGGAGCTGGGGTACCGCCCCAACCTCAGCGCGCGGGCCCTCTCCGGCAAGGGGACCGGCGCCATCGCCCTGGTGGTCTCGGACATCATGTCCCCGGTCTGGAACATCCTGGCCGGCGGGGCCTGCGACGCCGCCAGCGCCGCCTCGGTGCCGGCGCTCCTCTACTGTGCGGAGACAGACGCCGACTACCTGGACCGGGTGCTCCCCGAAATGATCTCCACCGGGGCCGCGGGGGCGGTCTTGGGCCTCCACCTGAGTGAGGAGGCCCAGCGCAAGACCGAGGCCAGCGGCCTGCCCGCCGTGCTGGCCGAGTGTTTCCCCCTGGCCGGACTCCCCGCAGTCTACTCCAGCCGCTACGACGCGGCGCGGGAGGCGGCGGCCTACCTGCAGCAAAAGGGGGCCAAGACGGTGGTGCTGGTCACCGTCCCCGGGTTTGACATGGCCTACAACAAGGGCTGTGCCGACGCCCTAAAGGACACCGGGGCCCGGCTGCGGGTCCTCACCGGCCCCAACACCTACCAGGCCGGATTTGCCCTGGGCTACTCCCTGGCCGACGAGCTGTATGGCCCCACCGGCATCGTCGCCGTCTGCGACGGGCAGGCGCTGGGGGTACAGCACGCCCTGCAAAACCGGGGAGTGCGGGTGCCACAGGACTGCGCCATCCTCTCCCTGGAGGACAGCGTCCTGGCCACCGCCACCTATCCCGGGCTGACCACCATGTCCAAGCCCCTGTACCGCATCGGCGCCAAGGCCGCCGAAAAGCTGCTGCTAAAAATCAAGGGACAGCCGGTGGAGAGCGAGTGTCTCCGCCACACCCTGACGGTGCGCAAGAGCACCTTGTAACGGAGGCATCGCCCCGACTGCCGGCAAAAACGGCTGGGCCGTTTGCCAATAAGCTGCCGAGGAGGAAGTATGGAAGAAGAAATACTCTTTGTTGGGACCATCAATATGGGGGTCTCCCTCTACCTGCCCGCCGCCCCCACCCTGTGGGACACCGTCAAGGCCGACGAGACCCGGCTGGAGACCGACGGCACGGCCTCGCGCGAGTCGGTCTCCACAGTGCTGCTGGGAGGGCGCGCCGCCGTTTTGGGGCGGGTGGGCAGCGACGCCTTTGGCCAGACCATGACCGAGACCCTGCGCGGCCGCGGGGTGGATGTCCAGGGGATCACCGTCGCAGAAGGCGTCCCCTCGGGGATGATCTTTGTCCACCGCGTCAGGGGGGAACAGGCGCCCGCCCTCATCTACAGCGCCGGGGCCAATGACAGCTACCAGCCGGGCGACCTGGCGGAATTTGAATCTCTGTTTGAAGGACGGAAGACGGTGGTGATCTCCAACCGGCTGCCCGCCTGTGCGGTGACCGAGGCCGCGGCCATGGCCAAGTGCCACGGGGCCTTTGTCCTCCTCTCCGCCACCCCGGTGGAGCGGCTGCCGCTGGAACTCTACCCCTCTGTCGACATCATCCTCCCCAACGAGGCGGACGTCTGCACCCTCACCGGCCGGCAGGAGCCCGATCTCAAAACCGCCCGCCTGGCCCTCTCCACTCTTTTGGAGCGGGGGGCCCGCACCGCCATCCTCAAGTACGGGGCCGACGGGGTCCTCATCGCCACCGGGAATGAGTTTTTGACCCTGGGCCAGTCCGAAATGGGGATGGAGATCGACAAAAACGGCGACCGCAACATCTTTGTCGCCGCCCTCGCTCTGGCCCTCAACCGCGGGGAGGGGCTGTACAGCGCCGCCATCTACGCCCAGGCCGCCGCCTTCCTCTCCCGCGCCAAGGAGGGCATTCGCGCCCAGGTCCCCACCCGGGAAGAGCTGCGGGAACACCTGCGCAAAAACCCCATCTTCTCCGAGCAGAACTGAATTTGGTCTGAAATGCCCACCGGGCTTTTCAAATACATAAACAAAAGAAAAGGAGTCACTATCATGGACAAACCCATCTACACCTTCCTTGCCGGCCCCGACTGCTTCTACCCCGACTTTGAAGAGGTCAAGGCCCAGAAGCAGGCCCTCTGCAAACAGTACGGCCTGACCCCCCTGCCCAATGAGGAGTTCCCCGATGTCATGGAGCCCCCTGTCACCTCCGACAAGGTCTGCTGGATGAACATCAAGCGGCTGGAGCGCTGCGAGCTAGTCTTTGCCAACTTCAAGCACTTCCGTGGCTCCGAGCCCGACGCCGGCACCGTGTGGGAGGCCGTCTACGCCTACGCCAAGGGCAAAAAGGTCTACGCCTACTACGACGAGGAGGACATGATCACCGCTGTCGACAAGTACTACGGCCCGGTCACCTGGAAAGAGGAGACCACCCCCGACGGCAAGGTTATCAAGAAGGCCTACGACAAAGACGGCGCCTTCATCGAGGACTGGGGCAAGATGGTCAACCTGATGATGACCGGCACCTTCCCCTGCATCTGCGGGACCCTGGAAGACGCTCTGGAGCTGGCCGCCAAAGACCTGGGCCTGAAAAAAATCTCCGAGTAGTCCCCCTGCAACAAGTCTCCGTCACCGCGTGAGAACGCCTTGCGCGCCCTCCCCTTGGCGGCGGAACATCTAAAAAAAGAGGTCTGGGAATCTTCCCAGACCTCTTTTTTCTGTGCTCGGGCAACAACAGACCTCCCTCAATAGGAGATGTCTGCGACCTCCCACCCAGAAAAGCGCCCCTCTTCAAAAGTCATGCAGACCGCCCAGGGCAGCTTTTCCACCATTTCGGCAAACTGCTCCAGCCCGAAGGCGAGCACAAAGTGGTGGATCAGCACGCAGAGGGCGGTGCCGTGGGTGCCGATCACCAGGTCCTCTCCGGGATGGGCGGCCAGGGCGTCTTGCAGCCCCTCCACCATCCGCTCCTCCACCTGGGCGAGGGATTCTCCCCCCGGCAGATGGTAGGAAAAGTCGGCCCACTGGCGGGGGGAAAAGTCGGAAAAATCCTCGATCCACTCCCCTTCGCCCGCCACCCGGCGCTCCCGAAAGCGGTCGTCGCAGAGGATCTGCAGTCCCCGGCTGGCCGCAAAGGGCTGTACCGTATCGTGGGCCCGCCGGTAAGGGCTGGAGAGGACCGCCCCCACTGCGTGGCCGGCCAGGTACTCCTCCACCCTGTGCCGCCCCTCCAGGCCCCTGGCAGTCAGGGGCCGCAGGGCGTCGCTGTGAACGCTGTGGTCCGATTCGGCGTGGCGGATCCAGTACACTCTCTGCAATCCTATTCCCTCCGTTCAGGCGGCGCTGCCGCCGCTCTGTTTTTCCCTCTATCATACCAGCAGGTCAGGCCGATGGCAATCGATTTTACCGGCTTGCCTCCCCTTTGGGGCTGGTGTAAAAATAGCTGTTTTTGTCCAGGCAGCTGCACCAGTCCACCCGCTCCAACATCCGGGCGAGTTCCTTTTGCCCAAGTCCGCCGGCAATCGGCGTTAGTTCAGAGAGCCGGACCACCCGGTGGGCGTTCTCCTCAAAATGGGCCCGCACCCGCTCTTCCAGCGGCTCCCTTTTCGGGGCGGGGGCCGGTGTTTGGGGGTGGCGGCTCCAGTACGTGCTCAACAGCAGCCCCACCCGCTTTTGCAGGGCCGGCGTCACCCCTGGCCACCCTGCCGCCTCTGCCGGGGAGAACCCGCGCAGGTCCTCCATCTCCCGCAGGTGGTGGAGCTGGCAATAGCGCACAAAGGGCGCGTATACCTCTTTTGCAAATACCTCTTCGATCAACTGCAAACCAAAAATCAGTCCTTTCGCGTGATGCCACAAGAAGATAGTATACCGACTTTTCCCTGTGCAGACAAGACTTGACATTTGCAGCGCAGCTGCTCTCCCTGCTTTTCCTTCTCCTCCAAAAAACGCCCTCTTCTCATAAGGCAAAACCGCCTCCTCTTTTCCTCCTCTCCGACTGCTGAAGGCGGTGGCGGTAGGGCCTTGCCGGCTCCCCACCGGATCCGCTAAAAAAGCCCATCGGCCGGTCTCCCTTCTGTTTTAAAGGGGAGCAGGTACGGTCTCCAGCGGTTTCGATGCAACATGCGCCTCAAACCTGCTGCAAAAACAAAAGGCCACAGAAAAACCTATGGCCCTTTTTCATTTTTCTCTATTCTGTGCCAGTAGGCAGGGCAGTTAAGGCGTTGCCGCACGCCCCTTGGCAGATACAAAAAAGCAAGCCGCTCACAAAAAAGTTGTGAGTGGCTTGCTTGGTGCGCCAAGAGGGACTCGAACCCCCGACCTTCTGATTCGTAGTCAGACACTCTATCCAGCTGAGCTATTGGCGCTTGTAACGTGCTTATACATAATACACCGGCTGCCGACCGTTGTCAAGCCAAATTGCGAGATTTTATATATCGCAAGGCCTTGGCAAAGGTGTGCTTGTCGTTGGAGTAGGTCAGGTGCCCCGGCACCTCGTCCGGCCCGAAAAACGCGTAGTCGGAGATCTCCTCCTCCTGGATGGTGACCTCGGGTTCCCCCACGATCTCGCAGAGGAAGTAGACCACCGTCTTGTGGATGATGGTGCCGATGTCATAGGCCACGCTCTCCCGGAACTTGCCCTGCATCTTCACCTGCACGCCGGTCTCCTCCAAAATCTCCCGGCGGGCCGTCTGCCGCTCGCTCTCGCCGGCCTCCATGTGCCCCTTGGGAAAGGCCCAATGGCCGCCCTTTTTATGCCGAATCAGCAGGAAGCGAAGCTGGCCGCCCTCCTTGGTGTACACCACCCCGCCACACGATTTTTCCCGACGCAAACCGATCTCCCCTTTCCTTTCTCTATCATACAGAAAAGCCCTCTGCTTGGCAAGACGACACTTCTAAAAGGGACGCAAGCAGCAAAATTTCTCCCTTTTGGGCAAGAAAAAGCTCCGGCGCACAGGATTTTCTGTGCGCCGGAGCAGATAATCGCTCGCCCTCTTATTTGCGGTGGGTGATCTTGGCCCGCTGCTGATTGTTCAAGATCTTCTTGCGCAGGCGGATCGACTCAGGGGTGACTTCCACCAGTTCGTCGTCGGAGATGAACTCCAGCGACTCCTCCAGGCTCATCACCCGGGGCGGGGTCAGCCGCAGCGAGTCGTCGGAGCCGGAGGCACGGGTGTTGGTCAGGTGCTTGGTCTTGCAGACGTTGACCACCAGGTCCTCGGCCTTGGGATTGGAGCCGATGATCATCCCCTCGTACACCTCTGTCTGGGCGGGGATGAAAAGGGTGCCCCGCTCCTGGGCATTGAAGAGGCCGTAGGTGACGGCGGTCCCGGTCTCGTAGGCCACCAGACTGCCCACCTGGCGGGTGGGGATCTCGCCCTTGTACTCCTCATACCCCTCGAAGATGGTGTTGAGGATGCCCTCGCCCTTGGTGTCGGTCAGGAACTCGCTGCGGTAACCGAAGAGGCCGCGGGAGGGGATCAGGAACTCCAGCCGCATCCGGTTGCCGGTGGGGTGCATCTCCACCAGCTGGCCCTTGCGGGTGCCCATCTTCTCCATCACGCTGCCCACGCACTCCTCCGGCACGTCGATGGTCACCCGCTCCACGGGCTCCATCCGCTTGCCGTTCTCCTCGTGGAAGAGGACGCGGGGGGTGCTGACCTGCAGCTCATACCCCTCCCGGCGCATGGTCTCAATGAGGATGGAGAGGTGCATCTCGCCCCGCCCGGCCACATTGAAGCTCTCGGTGGTGTCGGTCTCGCTCACCCGCAGGGAGACGTCCTTGAGCAGCTCTTTGAAGAGCCGGTCACGCAGCTGGCGGGAGGTGACGTATTTGCCCTCTCTCCCGGCAAAGGGGCTGTCGTTGACCGAGAAGGTCATCTCGATGGTGGGCTCGGAAATCTTGACAAAGGGCAGCGGCTCCGGCGCGTCGGGGGCGCAGATGGTGTCGCCAATGGTGATGTTCTCCACCCCGGAGACACAGACGATGTCGCCGAACTGGGCGCTGTCCACCGCGTCGCGAGTCAGGCCGTCGATCTGGTAGAGGTTGACCACCTTGCCCCGGCGGGGGGTCTGGTCGCCGTGGTAGTTGGTGACCACCACCTCCTGCCCCTGTTTGATGGTGCCCTGCTTGATGCGGCCGATGGCGATGCGGCCCACGTACTCGTTGTAGTCGATGGAGCTGACCAGCATCTGCATCGGCAGCTCGGAATCACCCTTGGGAGCGGGCACCTTTTCGATGATTTCGTTGAAGAGGGGGATCAGGTTGTCCCCCAGGTCGCTGTAATCCAGCGAAGCGGTCCCCTCCCGGCCGGAGCAGTAGACAAAGGTGCTCTGCAGCTGTTCCTCGCTGGCGTCCAGGTCCAGGAGCAGTTCCAGCACCTCGTCCTCGATCTCCTCGGGGCGGGCGTCGGGGCGGTCGACCTTGTTGACCACCACGATGATGGTGTGGCCCAGGGCCAGCGCCCGCTCCAGCACGAACCGGGTCTGGGGCATGGGGCCCTCGAAGGCGTCTACCAGCAGCAGCACGCCGTCCACCATCTGCAAGACCCGCTCCACCTCGCCGCCAAAGTCGGCGTGGCCCGGAGTGTCGATGATGTTGATCTTGACCCCGTTGTAAAAGAGCGAGGTGTTTTTGGAGAGAATGGTGATGCCGCGCTCCCGCTCTAGGGCGCCGGAATCCATCACCCGGTCGCGCACCACCTGGTTTTCGCGGAAGATGCCGCCCTGTTTGAGCATCTCGTCTACCAAGGTGGTCTTGCCGTGATCGACGTGGGCGATAATGGCAATATTTCTCAAATCGTTTCTAGTCAAACTGTGTTCCTCCCCAAGAATGGCTGGCTTTCAAACGGTTTTGGCTCGCTGCCCGCGGCAGGAAAAGCAGCCGGCGGAAGCGCGATGTCCCCTCGTCCGGCTGTACAAGCCCTTTAACTGTCTTATTATACACCGCCGCGCCTAAAAAAGCAAAAATATCTCACAAAAAATAGTCAAAAAATTCATCGCAAGCGCCAAATCTAGTCTTTGTTTTCTCCCTTTTGCCCGCAGTCGACCATATCGTCTTTTTGTGGGCAGATACGGCCCCCAAAAATGCAGAGGGCGGGGCGGCTTTTCCCCATCTCAACTAGGAGGATACCCCTCCTTCTGACAGCCGCTGGGGGGTGATAGGATGGATAAGATACTTCCCTCCTCCGCGATTGTCCGCGACCAAAGCCCACTGAAATAAGGGCTTTTACCCGCTGTCGGCATAAGGCCGGGGAGAGGGCATTCCCTCCTCACAGCGGAGTGTGAGACAGCGGTATGAGCAGCATGTAGAAGCAAAAAAATCGCGAAAAAAGAGGGACCCGCCCTCCCAAATGTAGGCTCCCCCCTCTCAATGAAAATCTGACTTCTCGACCCTGGCAATCGGCGAGAGTTGCGGGGCAGATGCCTTCTTTCCTCATAATCATCCACGACCAGAACCCGCCAAGAAAAAAGCGCTTTCCCCGCCGTCGGCATGGAACCAGTCAGAAGGCCAGAGAAAAGAGGGCGTCCATTCCTTGCAGCGGGGCATGTGGAGATGGGTGGCGCGCAGAGGAAAAGCCCGTGCAAAGAGAGGAGGTACGGCCCCCTAAATGTAGAAGGCAGCGCAACTTCTCCCCATTTCCGCCCGAGCTCTCCTCATGGCAGCCAACAAGAGCAACTGGAAAAGATATTTCCTTTCTCCCCCGCAATTGCCCGCGGCCAAAACCCGCTGGAACAAGGGCTCTTTTCCCGCTGCCGGCGCGGGATGGCCGGAAGAACAGGATAAGGGGGCCATCCTCCCCCTCAGCTAAGTACATGAAGTGCAAGAAGGCGGTATGATTCGGCGTACAGGGGCGGCGGAAAAGGCCTGTGGAAAAGGGACAAGCGACACAAAAAATACAGAGGCCGCCCCGGCAACGACCCGGGACAGCCTCTGCCCTGTCGACTTTTTAGTAGTTGCGGATGAGCCGCACCACTCGGCCCAGAATGGCCACGGTGTCGGGGTAGATGGGCGACAGGCGGTCATTTTCGGGCTGCAGGCGAACGCGGCCGTCCGGCTCTCGGTAAAAGCGCTTGACGGTGGCCTCCTCCTCGATCAGGGCCACCACGATCTCGCCGTCGCGGGCCTCAGGCGTCTGCTGCACCAGGATGATGTCCCCCTCAAAGATGCCGGCGCCGATCATGCTGTCGCCCTTGACCCGCAGGGCGAAGAGCCCCTCCCCCCGCAGGTCGCTGACAATGTAGTCCTCGATATTTTGTTGGGCCAAAATGGGGGTGCCCGCCGCCACCGTGCCGAGCAGGGGGATGGCGGCGGTGCGCCGCCCGGTGATGCGGATGCCCCGGTTGGAGCCGTGGACCACCTCGATCTCGCCGTCCTCCTCGAGCATCTTCAGGTACTTGTGGGCGGTGCAGGTCGACTTAAAGCCCATGGCCGCGCAGATTTCCCGCACCGAGGGAGGGATGCCCTCCCCCACCTGGCGGTGCAGGAACTCCAGCAGCTCCCTCTTTTTTCGCTCCACCTTTTCCACGGCTCTCACCCTCTCTCTAAAATTCAAATGATCGCTCAGGTTTTTTCACCTTTTATTTACATATCATTCACAACAAATTGGGCTTCGGGGCTATAATAAGAGCAAGCCTAAAGACAATGCCGCAAATGTTTTTAGGACTGCACTATCCTCCTCAAAAGCACCCCTCAGGCTTTTGAATGCCGCCGCCCGCAAGGTTGGCGGCATTTTTTCGCTTTCCGCCCAGCGGCCGCCGCTATTTGAGATAGATGGTGTGCCGGCCCTTTCTCTTTTTAAAGAGGATGCGCAGGGTGATCGCCCCGCCGGCCACCATCGCCAGAATGCCGATGAGAACGGCCGGGGACTGCCAGTTGGCAAACCAGTCATCCCCTTTGGGCTCGGTGGGCAGACGGCTGGGGGTACCCGGTATCTGCGGGTTTTGTATCCCCCCGGTCGCCCGGTCATAGATGAGGTAGTCCTGTCCCTTGTAGGTCAGGGCGACCCGCCCGTCGTCCCCCTCAAAGGCAAACTCGCAGAAGACCCCGCGGGAGTTGACAAAGAAGGTCACCGCCGCCGTCTCGGCGTTTTCCTCCCCCGCAAGGGTGGAGGCCTGTACCGGCAGGGCGGTGCCGTCCAGCCGGTACGCCCCGTTGTCCAGGGCAAAACTGCCCCACATCTTCTTTTTCAAAGAGAGGATGGCCGCGTCCCCCGGCTGCAGGTCCCGCAGGGCCTCGCCCCGCTCCACCTTGATTTCGCGGCGGACTTCGCTGGAGGGCAAAGGGCTGCTCCCGCCGCCGATGGAAGAGGAGCTCTTGAGGATCTCGCTGATGGAGAAGGTGATGCTCCCCTCCCCCACCGAGGTGACCGTTCCCACCGCCAACAGGTCCTGCCCGTTGTGGGTGAAGCGGTAGAGGGCGTCGGCTGCCCGGGCGGGCAGAGACAGCGCCAAAAGGCCCAACAGCACAAGCAGCACTGGGGCGAGGGCAAATCGCCGTGATTGGTTGGATGATTTGTGATGCGTCATGAAAAGTCCTTTCCCCCGGTCAAAAAGCCGGTGGCCTTGGTGCGATATTTACAAATAGTATACCAAAAACTTTGTTCTCTTGCAATTGCGCACTGGGTGTGGAAAACTTTCGCATTTTGCGCAGCGACAATTCCCATGATGTTGGGGTTTTCAACATCGAATTCCACAGCTGTGGAAAATTCATCCGCCAGAATTCCACTGGATTGGATATTACTCGGGGTTTATCTGTCTTTTCCCCGCACTGCCGCTCATTTCGCAAAGGATTTTCACACTTTTCACACAGTCTACACATTGGTTGGGTAAGCTAAAGATGTGCCCAACCACAGAGAAAAGGAGAAGCTATATGCATCTTTCCCAGCGTTTTCAGCGCGTCGCCGCCATCGGCGCCGCCTCTCTACTGACCCTCGCCGCCCTGACCGGCTGCGGGGCCAAAAACTCCCCTCTCGTGGTGGACGGCAAAGGCGTCTCCATGCCGGTGGTCATGACCATCGATGGGGACAAGGTCTCGATGGACGAGTACCGCTACTACTTTCTCAACATGAAATACGGCTATGATAACGGCGACGACACCGCCTGGGAAGGGCAGGACGAGGTCAAGGCCCAGCTCTCCGACTACGTGCTCAAGGCGCTGCAGTCCAACCGCGCCATCCGCGCCCTGGCGGACGAGTACGGCCTCTCCCTCAGCGACGAGGAGAAGACCAGCGCCGACAGCCAGCTGGCCTCTGTCAAAGAGAGCTACGAGTCGGAAGAGGCCTTCCAGGAGGCGATGACATCCGCCTACCTCACCGAGGACCTCTACCTGCAGCTGATGCAGACCAGCTACCTGCAACAGAAGGTTGAAAATCACCTCTTTGGCGAGGGTGGCACCATGGAGGTCACCGACGAGGTGCTGGGCGAGTTCTTGCAGAAGCGATACGCCCATGTGAGCCACGTCCTGGTGACCAACGAGACCGAGAATGCCGAGGCCCTGAGCCAGGAGATCCTGGAGCGGGCCCGCAGCGGCGAGGACTTTGCCGCCCTGGTGAGCCAGTACAACGAAGACCCCGGCCTGACCGAGGACGGCTACTACTTTGGCCCCGGCGAGATGGTGGAGGAGTTTGAAGACGCCTCATTTGCCTTGGCCGAGGGGGAGATCAGTGACGTGGTCAAGACCTCGTACGGCTATCACATCATCAAAAAGCTGCCCATCGATCAGAGCTATATCGACGAAAACCACGACTCCCTGGTGACCGCCTGCAAGGATGCCCTCTTCAACGACCTGTTGGAGGAGAAAATCAGCAAGCAAGAGGTCACCTACAACAAAAACTACGACAAAATTTCGGTGGAGACCCTCCACTAAGACCAGTCGACCAGATGGCACTTGGCGCCACTTTTTCATACTTTCCGGGGAAAGCCCCCTGCTCATTGCGAGCAGGGGGCTTTCTCTGTCTTGACCGCTATTTCTAAAGATTTGGGTATGTCAGAGGGCATCGTTTCCCTCAGCCACAGGAGACGCGCCACCGGTGACGACCTTTTCCCGCCAGCGGCCGGAGCGGACCCGGATATAGGCCAGGATGGACTCGGAGGTATAGCTGAAAAAGTAGGCCACCGCCACCGTGTAAAACCCGAGGAGAGAGGCAAAGCTGTACGCTGCGATCATGCGAAAGAGCATCCCCCCAGCGGTGATGAAGGAGACGGCCAGCACGTCGCCCGCCCCCCGCAGCAACCCTTCACTCATAAACATGAAGGACATGGGGAAGTAGGCGATGCAGAGCATCTGCAGGTACTGGGCCTCCACTTGGATGACGGCGCCATCGCTCTCAGCCTTGATGAAGATGCCGATGAGGTTCCCCCCAAACAGAAAGAGAAGCACTGCCATGACCGCACAAAAGGCCATGGACCAGAGGATGCTCACCCGATACCCCTGCTTGACCCGGTCCAGCCGTTTAGCCCCGATGTTCTGGGCACTGTAATTGGCGAGGGCGTTGTGCAGGTTGTAGATGGGGAGGGTGAGGAAGAGCTCGATCTTCTGGGCCGAGGTATAGGCCGCCATGTAGAGGCTGCCAAAGCTGTTGATGATGCCCTGGATGAGCAGCCCGCTCACCGAGAGAACGATCCCCTGCAGGGCGGAAGAGGCCCCCAGCTTGACGATCAGCCCCAGCAGGTCGGCCCGAAAGCGGCCGAACCCGTGGCGCAGCCCTGTTTGCCCGTCGCCCAGGCGGGCGATGCGGCGCATCAGCAGGGGAAAACCGATGGCGCAGGTGAACACCTGCCCGATAACGGTGGCCAGGGCCACGCCAAAGACCCCCCAGCCAAAGCCAATGACAAACCAGAGGTTGAGGACAATGTTGAGAAGGCCCCCGGCGGCCATGCAGTAGAGGGGCGTTTTCGAGTCGCCTAAGGCGTTGAAAAGGCTGCCGCCGATGTTGGCCAGGAAGATGAAGAGAAAGCCGATAAAAATGATGGTGAGATAGGTGACGCTGTCGGCAAAGACATCCTCTGGGGTGTTGAGAAAGCAGAGGAGTGCAGGGGTAAAAAGGACCCCTAAAATGCTGATGAGGATGGAGGTGACGACCGTAAAGAGGACCGAAGTGCTAAAGATGTCCTTGATTTCTCTGCGGCGGCCTTCGCCGAAAAACTGGCCGGTGACAACGGCAACCCCCACCGAAAAGCCGGAGGAGACAATGGTGCCCATATAAAAGATGGGTCCGGCGCCGCCGACTGCCGCCAGGGCGCCCGCCCCCACAAACTGCCCTACAATGATGGTGTCGGCCAGGTTGTAGCACTG
The DNA here is from genome assembly GCF_009876955.1 of Bittarella massiliensis (ex Durand et al. 2017). Classification (NCBI taxonomy): domain Bacteria; kingdom Bacillati; phylum Bacillota; class Clostridia; order Eubacteriales; family Oscillospiraceae; genus Bittarella (ex Durand et al. 2017); species Bittarella massiliensis (ex Durand et al. 2017). The sequence continues at coordinate 29,867 of NZ_WWVY01000016.1, forward strand.
CTGAAAGATGTTGCCGATGAGGATGGGGATCATGAAGAAAAAGAGGGTTTTCCCCGGCGGGCCGGTGGTGAGGTCGCCGGGAATATAGGGCGGGTGGGCAGAGGGATCTTCCCCCAGCCGCCGTTTGAATAGCTGCATCTGTATCCTCCTTGCAGGTCGGGCCGACACACGGACCAGACAGGTATCGCCTTCGGCCTTTTGGAGCGCCGCGCCCCCAAAAGCCCGATAGAAGTTAGTATACAGGAAAGGGAGGACAAGTGCAATCATTCACCATTTTTACTTTTTAGTACATTTATTTTTGTGTCTATCGGATATTTTTGCTTCCCTTTTCTTTTTCGCTGTGCTATACTTGGTTTTACTCGGCTAAACACAAAGACGGAGGAGGCTGTTATGGACAAGTTGCAAAACATCTATGACCACCCCGATTTTTACGAGGGGTACCGCTCTCTGCGGGAAAACCCGGTCAACTACAACGTCCTGCTGGAACACCCAGCCCTCCTTTCCCTGTTGCCGGATCCCACGGGAAAGGATGTACTGGATCTGGGCTGCGGCTTTGGGGAGATCTGCGCCCTCTGCGCGCAGCGGGGTGCCCACTCGGTGACGGGGATCGACCTCTCCCAACGGATGCTGGCGGCCGCAGAGCGGGAAAACGGGGGCCGCGGGATTCGCTTTAAACAGATGGACATGAGCCAAATCGGGGAGCTGGGACAGCACTTTGACTTGATCCTCAGTTCGCTGGCCGTCCACTATGTGGAGGATTTCGCCGCCCTGGCAAAAAGTGTGGCCGACTGTCTGCGGCCCGACGGCGTTTTCCTCTTCTCTCAAGAACACCCCATCGGCACCTGTCACATCGACGAGACCGCCCCTTATTGGGTATATGGGGAGGATGGAAGGGCCCTCTACCACCCTCTAAACGACTACGGCCGCCCGGGGAAGCGAGAAATCACCTGGTTTGTAGACGGAGTGGTCAAGTACCACCGCACCTTTTCACAGCTCGTCAACGCCCTGACGGACGCCGGGCTCACCATCGAGCGGATGGAAGAGCCCCTTCCCTCTCCCGAGTTGGTGGCGCAGTATCCCTTCTTTGAGAAGGAGTACCACAAGCCCAGCTTCCTGCTGATCCTGGCCCGCAAAAAGTAAAGAGTACCTGATAAAAAGAGGGGGCGAAGGGTCGGATTGAGCCGGGTTTTCGGCACTATACATAACTGCGGTGGGGCGGCACCCTCTCCAAAAAAACTGTCCGCGGCGCTCCTCACGCCCCCCTATCAAAAGACAGAGAAGCTGACAGCGGGCAGATAGAAGATTGAACTGGCGCGCTGCGGATTGGCACAGCAATAAAAAAGCCCCCGCACTGTTATGACAGTGCGGGGGCTTTTCCCTTTTTGAACAGAAGGAGATAGGTCTGGGGCCAAAAAAAGAGCACCTGTTCGGGTGCTCTACTTTTGGCTCCCCCTGTTGGGCTCGAACCAACGACCCTGCGGTTAACAGCCGCATGCTCTACCAACTGAGCTAAGGAGGAATATTTGTGTCGGCATCGCCCTATTTTC